>CAZEGB010000006.1:0-6230 GCA_964511655.1 uncultured Saccharimonas sp. (SeqCode)
CGCCGCTGGTCTCAAGAGTCTAGAGTTGGTGTCCGGAAAAGGGAGAGCTTGACATCTACATCATCAGTAGTATCATTATCGGGCTATTCTCTTATAAATGCTATTCCGTCGGTTACGGCAAAAAGAAGAGGAGCCCTTTTGCAAATTATTTGTTTCTGTCGTCGCTGTTTATTACGCTTTCTTATTTATCAGGTGGTATTCTGACCGCGCTGTCGGCCTACACTTTGGATAATAGTTATATACAATGCTACAATTTTTTGGCCCGCGTTTTGTTCTATACGTCGGCCTTTTTTGCAGCTCAGGTCCCGCTTTATAAATTTTTTCCGAACGACAAAAGGCGCTGGATCTTTTCGTACCTGGCGGGGCTCATCGGCATAGCGTTGCTATATTACCAGTATTTCTATACAAGCATGCATCCATTGATCAACGCCTACGGTATCGTTAACTGGGACGTCAATATCGTACTGGCGGTCGGCATGATGTTTTTGATGTTCCTGCCATGGCTTGCAACCTCAATTATTTTTTTCAGCGAGTTCATCAAAAGCAGGTTTTCATCGCCGAAATTATTTTTGCTTGGTTCTGGATTCCTCCTGATAGTAGTTGGAGGATTTTTCACTGATAATTTCGTTAGCGACGCCATGTGGTATATCGTTTTCAGCATCGTAATGGTAACCGGCTTTTTGTTCTGCCTGGCCGGATTGTACTACGAAGAACAACAATACTAATCAATAATAGAGCTCGACATCTTAATTAACTTGCTGCGTCATAACATTTTATGCACTCTTTCAATGCTTTCGACTTAACTCTTAATTAATGTCGAATAATAGTGTATTATTTAAGCATATGCGTAACACTCATTTTAATAAGATTGCTTATACGTTTTTTAGCGTATTAGTCGTAACATCAGCGCTAATAATTTCTTTGATCGATGCAGGCAGCTCTTCGTCGCAAACGACTACAGGCTGTAGCGGCCTTAGTATGACGGTCTCGATGCCGGATAATACGAGCACCTACGTACTATCGGGCATAGCCGACGTAAAAATAACTTCGCTGCTGACTACCCCTATAAACCAAGTTTTTGTATTCGCAAATGAAACTAAAATCGGGCAGGCTATACCTTCAGGCTCTAACAGTTGGCAATATAAATGGGCTACAGCTTTATGGCCAACCGCTAGCACCGCTAGCACCGTAAAAATCTCAGCCAAGGCTGTTTATTCCGATCACACATGTACAATCGCCACCACTGTGGATCATTACTACTTAATGCCGCAGACGACGACATCCGATCTTAAACTGACAGCTTCGCCGGCAGCTTGGGAAGGTTATGTCAACTCAAGCATCGTGTTTGCGGCATATAGCTCCATAGAGCCGGTTTCAACATTGACTACAGCATTCGACATCAATCCATATGCCATCTATACCTGGACCGCACCGACGCTTGGATCAATCTTCAACGTCACTAATACATTCCTTGACAAGACACGTATGAATTTCTCTTCCGGCCAGATTGCCGGCAGCACATCGATACCGATCAGCGTCAGTTACGGAGGAAAAACCAAAGCTATAAGTATACCTATTACTATCAAGCCTGCCGCAACTACTACGACCACGACAACGACGGGCAGTACTAATAACGGTAGCACTAATACCGCCTCAACACCGACGCCAACGGCAACACCCACGCCAACGGCAACAGCCTCGACCACCGATTCAACCACTGCGACAACGGTGACACAGGTTACTTCGTCACAGGTCCAAGTCAGCACAATAACCAAAAGCTGCGTAGAGACCGAACTTGGATCCGAACGGTATAAGACTATTAACAGCGGCGAGTCTAGGCCGACAGCCGATGAACTGGCAAAAATCTCGAATTGTTTTGCAACCAGCAAATACATTCTGCCCTCGAATTTTTCTCCGGTTGACCCGGTAAAAATTGATGCCTTGGCAGTCGAGAATGCGGCCGCCACGGTTAGTAATCTTGAAAATGTTACAAAAACCGTCGGCTCGACCAAAACGGATACTTTAAAGATAACGGGCAAAGCCAAACCGAACACCACCGTTGTGATTTACATCTACTCGGACCCGCTCGTCATTACGACGACTAGCGACAAGAACGGCAACTGGCAATATACGTTAGAGGATCCGCTTGAACCAGGCAAACACGAGATTTACGCCATCGTTGACAAGGGCGACGGGACATACAAGCGATCTGATCCATTATCATTCTTGATTACTACGGTAGGTGCTACCGCCGGCAATCCGAACGGCCTTAGCTTGAAGTTGAACGGCACACCGACAGTATCCCAGTCGAACCAAAATTTGATTTATTACATCGCCGGAACAGCCGCCGCGTTGGTAATTGCCCTTATTAGCTTGTTTGTAGCCATAAGAATGCATTTGAAACACAAGTTGAAGCCGATGCCCGTGAACGAAGTAGGGGGTCTGGGATCAGTAAACACATACGAAAACCCTGTTGCAAATATCGAAGAAGATGACGGCCCGGTCTCAACCTTGAAAATGCCGGACGAAATAGGCGATACTTCAGCAGCCGAAACCGAAGCCCAAACCGACGCTTCAATTGATGCTGCTCCCGCCGAAAACAAACCAGAGACAACCGTTAATCCGGAAGAGAATAACGACACGAATCAACAATGGTAACGCCAACTAGTCTATGAAGCGCGAAAAGCTCGAAATAATTTACTCGATAATAGTATTAGTAGCTATTCCAGTCATTATCGTAGCTAACACGGTAATATTTGCCCTATCAACCAGGGAAGATTTCAATGACGAACTAGGCCGCAAGGGCGACCTGTCAAATGGTATCATCGCCCAATATAATTTGGATTTGATCAAAAACAAACAATACGAAAGATTATCTACCAATTTAAATACCCTCGAAGATTCTCAACCGACCTTGATGCATAGCGTGCTGATTGTCAGCAAGGGCAGCGACTTTGTCATCGTAGCACGCAGTTCATCGGCTGCCGACGACAACTTGAACGACACTACCAAGCAACTACAGGCAAGCGGAGTTGTTAGCACAAAAAGGCCGGTCAGCAATTTGGTCAATACCTACGATCGTGATTCTAACCCCGTCCAAGCCTTGTATGTAATGTCGCCGGTCATTGATAGTGACAAAAATGTAATAGCCATAGTCGCGGCTAATTACCTGACAGTAGATGCCGAGAAGGCAATTGCATCAACCTACCAACAATCATTCATTATCTTGGTAATCAGCATCGTGCTAATCTTTGGGCTGCTGTTCCGACACATCAGGCTGGTCGGCTACATTAAGTTATTAGCCAAGCAAAAGGAATTAAACCAGACTATGAGCGACTTCTTATCGGTCGCAACACATGAACTTAAGGCTCCGACATCGATTATTAAAGGTTATTTGTCTAACGTTATCGATGGTGATTTCGGGCCCGTCGAACCCAAAGTCAAAGAACAAATAGACGTTGCCATAAGCCAGACAGAACGACTGAATTCTTTGGTTCAAGATTTATTGAACGTCAGCCACATCGAGCAGGGAAGAATCGAGTACAAATTCGCTCCCGTTGACACCGTGAAAGTTATCAACACTATAGTCGAAAATTACCGCCCAATCGCAGAAGGGAAGGGTATTAAACTGATTTTTGAACCCGTTGCTCAGGCAATACCACCAGCATATGCCGACGCAGGTCGAGTTCAAGAAGTATTTACGAACCTGATTGATAATGCCATCAAATATACGGCCGCCGGGTCCGTAACGATCTCTCAACAACTTCAAAAAGGTATCCTAGTCACCAATGTCCGCGACACCGGCTTTGGTATAAGCCCGGCCGCGAAACAAAGGTTATTTTCGAGGTTCTATCGCGTGCAGACGTCACAGACCCAGGGTATTTCCGGGACCGGTCTTGGTTTGTGGATTATAAAACAATACGTTGAAGCCATGAACGGAACGATCAATTTCGAAACCATGGAAGGCGTCGGTTCTAACTTCATCGTCGAACTTCAGGTCGCACCAAAATCCGCCTAACATCATTTATTGCGTCTTTAGTAGTGTAAAATAGTACTAATGATTAGCGCCATAATGTATCTGATAACTGGCACCGTACTTGCTGTGTTCTGCTACCAATGTTACCTGACAGGTTATGGCAGGGGAGTTAACAACTATTTTGCCAATTACTTATTTTGGTCATCGCTATTTCATACTATCAAACTGCGATACTCATATCTCTAGCTATTATCTATGAGAATAACGCCATTTTATTTTGGACTGATTTTGCCGCTCGGATATTATTCTATGTCGCAGCTGTTTTTATCATCCGAGTCCCGCTACATAAGTTGTTCCCGAAAAGTAAAAAAATTTTTCTTTTTTCGTATGCCTACGCACTAATAGGTATCATTCTGGCGACATATCAATTCTTCATTAGAAATATACCCCTGCTGACTTCTTCAGAAATAGCAAATTGGGGAGCTGACGTTATTTTGGCTGACGGTATCACCATAATGCTTCTCGTACCTTGGGCGGCTACGTCATATATTTTCATCAATGAATTCATAAGGAGTAAATTCAGCCAAATTAAACCATTTTTACTTGGGGCTGGATTTTTTCTTATTTGCGTCGGCGGGATTTTCCAGGATTTGTCGAATCACGTGATTGCCTATCTATTTTTTAGCATACTCCTAGCCATCGGCTTTTTGTTCGCGCTGGCAGGCATGTTTTTCGAATAAGATTAGGCATTTTGACTCGGTTCATATAATATATCATTACATGGTAAGCGTAATGATGTATTTTATAGCTGGCATCGTCTCAGGTTTATTATGCTTTAAATGTTATTTGGTTGGTTATGGCAAAGGCATAAAAAATCCTTTTGCAAATTTATTTTTCTGGTCGGCACTTTTCGTAAGTTTAGCTTTTTTAAAATCTGCGGCGGGAATACCTATCTACATTTCTCTAAATAATAATGAGCTGCTATTTTGGAACGATTTCATTGGAAGAATGTTATTTTATACCGCTGCCGTATTCAGCGTAAGGATACCCCTTTATAGGTTATACCCAAAAAGCAAAAAGACGATAATTTTTTCTTATTTGTACGCCGGAATCGGAGTCGCTCTTCTGGTTTATCAGTTTTTTAACAGGAACATTCCGATCCCAAACAGCTCGGGAATAATCAACTGGGAGGCAGACGTCGTACTAGCAGCTGGTATGGCAGTCTTGCTGATTCTGCCTTGGGCTGTCATATCATACATATTTATCAGAGAATTTATTAGAAGCAAGTTCACATTGCCTAAACCGTTTTTACTTGGTTCAGGCTATTTCCTTATCTGTGTAGCCGCTATTTTCCAAGACTTATCAACTACAGTCACTACCTATGTCTTTTTTGGCATGCTTCTCATCGTCGGCTTTTTGTCTTTGTTGGCAGGTTTATTTTTCGAAAAAGATTAGACTTATTGACTCAATTCCTATAGCATAAGCTTATATGATTAGTGCGATAATGTATTTTATTGCCGGCATTGTCATAGGCACATTTAGCTGTGCAAGTTATATGACTGGATACGGCAAAGGCATCAAAAACCCTTTTGCTATTTTGTTCTTTTGGTCGGCACTATTTATTGCCTTAGGCTGTTTTAAATCAGCTATATTAATTCCGATTGCCATTCTTACCGAAAACAAAGACCTGCTGTTTTGGAACGATTTCATTGGAAGAGGCCTTTATTATATCTCGACCATCTTCTGTGTAAGGGTGCCTATTTATAAAATATTCCCAAAAAGCAAAAAAACTGTAATCGCGTCCTATATGGTTGCATTAATCGGTATAATGCTTTTAATCTATCAGCTCATATTCCGCAACACCCCAATTTTATCGAATGTCGGAATTATTGATTGGAAAGCGGACATTGTGATGGCAGTCGGCATTGCAATCTTGTTTATTCTGCCTTGGGCTGCCATATCATACATATTTATCAGTGAATTTATTAGAAGCAAGTTCAGTTCGCATAAACCATTACTTCTAGGTTTAGGTTTTTTCCTGGTATGTGTCGGCGGGATATTCCAAGATATGTCAACCACCGTGGCTGCTTTCGTATTTTTTGGTATAGTTTTCGTAACAGGCTTTTTACTCTCTCTAGCCGGCATATTCTACGACAAAGAAAATCTTTAGTAAGGACTAATTGTTCTTGTACTAATTATGTAGAGCGTCTTCGATTTTGCTAATAACTTCCGACATTGAAAGTTCGGACTTTAC
>CAZEGB010000006.1:6330-38952 GCA_964511655.1 uncultured Saccharimonas sp. (SeqCode)
TCGCGGATCTGCGGATCGTCGTCTATAATCATAATTTTAGTTTTTGCCATACCTACTCCTTTTAATTAATTATTATGCATGATACTAGATGCCTACAATAAAATCTTCAAGTTGTTCGTCGCTTTTATCTTTGACCATTTCTCTGTTGAATGCCACTGGTAATTTAAACCAGAATACGCTTCCTTTGCCCCTTACGCTATCGACGCCGATTTCGCCGCCCATGGCCTTAATGAAAGTACGAGAAATATATAGTCCAAGTCCTGTACCGCCGGCTTTTTGTGTCCGGAAATCATTAACCCGATAAAAGCGGTTAAAGATCCTCTTTTGATCAACATCTCTGATACCTTCGCCAGTGTCTGTAACTTTAATCGTGATGAACCCTTTTTCGTTTTCACTGGCTTCGATTTTGATGGATCCCTCGTCCGTAAATTTGATCGCATTTTCGATCAGGTTGGACAGCACTTCCTTGAATTTTCCTTCGTCCGTCAGCATAACCGGTAGATTCCTAGCGATATCTAATTTGAAATCCAAGTTCTTGGTGATCGCTTTAGGTTTGAATTGTTCAGCAATCTCCGTAACTAACTTTTTGATATCAATTTTTTCAAATACTACTTTTATCTGATCATTGTCTGATTTAGTGACGGTCAAAATGTCGTTGGTCAATTTAATCAGCGAATTGACGGCTACATCGATCTTTGAAATGTACTCACGCGTCTTTTCGTCGTATTTCAGGCGGCTGTCCGAGAGCAGGTTATAAGTAAAGCCTTCGATGACCGCCAAGGGCGTACGAAGCTCGTGCGAGGCGATTGAGTTAAACTCGGCTTGCTGCTCATCGAGCGACTTTTCGGCGGTAATATCGTTGAATGAAACAATGGCGCCTATGATGTGCTTCGTAGCACTGTCGATTATAGGCGTAGTGTTAACAGAAATCCTGTACATCCCGCCGGGCGCGACTAATTTCAAGTCTTCGTAGTGAGTCTGTTCGCCGTTTTCGAATACTTCGGCGGCCAACGATATCTTTGACTCGTTCGAAGCCACCGGCATCACGTCATCCAGATCCTTACCGATTATAGTGATCTTTTTGTCTTTGTTACTTCCGCCCAATATCGTCATGGCCGCGGTATTTGCAATCATGATTCTTTGTTTTTTATCAACCGAAATTAACCCTTGAGAAAGGTTATTGATCAGGGTAAGTATTTCATTCCTTTGGGTTTCGAGCTGAAAACCGACTTCCGTCAGATGCTTCTGTTCGCCACGTAAAACGATTGTCTCTTGGGCAAAAATTCTGAGAATCGAAATCAGCGCGATAATGCCAAGGATTTGGAACATGATACTGGTAAACGACATGGTTTGGTCCAAGCCGCCGGTAATCGAATAGTATAGGATAATGACCGTCAGCGTTTCGAAGACCGCTAAGATGAATTGCCAATTAGGTTTAGTAAAGGCGCTGATTGCTACCAGTAGCAGCAGCAGGATAATGATTACTTCGCCCTTGTTGCCGCCAAGGCTTACCATCAATACCAGGAAGCCGGACGTATATATCAAATCCGGCAAAAAGGCCAGCCACTTGGTCATATAAATTTTTGGAATCAGATAGAATATGGCGGTAAATAGAGCCATCAGCCCTAACGACTGCCAAATGACACTGGAGAAGTTTGGCTGGACAGAAGAAAGAACGGCGTCTATGGCGGTAAAAATAATGCCTCCGGCAGCAATTATACCGGTAATTTGCTGAGTCGTTCGGTAATCGTTAGTGATTCCAATCTCGTCTGCTACGGGCACTATTTCGGCTTGATTATCCATATCCCCCTTGAAGACATAAAATTCTTGTTGATATTATATCGATAATTCTTTAACTTAACAACAGTTATGTTTGTTTAATACACACTTCATTAGAAAAAACGATCGCACTGCTGTAACATAAAAACACATACTAGCTTCTAGTATGTGTTTCGACCTTTAAAAAACGAAAAGAAGGTGATGGTATTGGAACCTGGTGCCAGATTTAGCAGGTCATTTAACCTACTAAACGACGCATTCCAGAGAAAGCAACAAGCTATTGGGCAAAAAGAATATGCACACAAATGCATAGAAAGGTTCAACTCAAACCGCGGCAGGGCACGCAGCCGTGAAAAAAAAGGGGTCTTTCCGGTATTTTTGGACAAACAGCGCATAATACAGCTTGCCGGCGTGCCCAAACGCCACCGTAACAACGCTTCGGTTGAAGTAGAGCCTGACGGCGCCATCAATATTATTTTTGGCGGCCTAAGGCGTCCTTGTGGACCAAAGCACGGTCATTATGTCATAAATAAACACGGCATAATGATATACCGGCGAGAAAGAGGCAAGCCGCACGGTCCTCACAACTATCTAGCAGTAGGGATACCGGTCCTTACCTGACGTACTTAATCATCTCTATCGAAACCCAAAAAAGGTCGAAACTTATCAAGCCCCGCGCCTGCTCGCGGGGCCTTTTTTTGTCAAGTATTGACTGTGAATCAAACCTTTTTATAAAATATAGTGGTTATGACTAGACGTATCAAATCTTTCATCAAAAATAATAAAACGACAATATTAATCAGTTCCGTTTCGAGTATCGTTACCGTTTTTGTAGCGGCGACAGTATTTACGGCGATGATATCGACAGGATTCATCTCAATCAGCGGCGCCGGTACAACCCAAACCGGAACAATAAAAACCGATTTAGTCGCCGAAGAATCCACAATCATCGACGTCGTTAAAAAAGCCAACCCGGCAGTCGTCTCGATTGTCATAACGAAAGACCTACCGGCAATCGAACGATACTACCAACAGTACGATCCGTTCGGCGGGTCCAGTCTACCTTCAAACAACCAGGACGATTCCACTGAACAAACAGTCGGCGGCGGTTCGGGCTTTTTTGTAACATCAGACGGATACGTCGTTACTAACTGCCATGTCGTCGAGGACAGTTCTGCCAGTTATACGGTGGTAGATAGTGACGGCAAGAAATATACCGCAAAGATCCTAGCCAAAGATCCAACCATGGACGTAGCGATACTTAAAGTCAGCGGTAAAAATTTCAAGTACCTGACATTCGGAGATTCGGACAAGATCAAACTAGGCCAAACTGCCATCGCCATTGGTAACGCACTTGCAGAATACCAAAACTCAATATCCAAAGGGATTATTTCAGGATTATCAAGGTCAATCACCGCCAGTGACACTTCGGGTAATACCGAACAACTGGAAGGCGTAATTCAAACCGACGCCGCCATTAATCTTGGCAACTCGGGCGGACCGCTACTGGATATCAGAGGCAATGTCATCGGCGTGAACGTCGCCATAGACAGCGAAGCCGAAAATATTAGTTTTGCTTTGCCGGGCAATATGGTAAAAAATATTGCGGAATCCGTCATAAAGACCGGCGCGATAGTCAAGCCCTATTTAGGCGTCCGCTATACTCAAGTAACAGATAGTATCGTGGAAAAGAATAATTTGTCGGTTGACTACGGCGCAATTGTCATGCGCGGCTCGTCCGACGACGAGCTGGCAGTAATTCCAGGTTCACCGGCCGACAAAGCCGGCATCGTCGAAAACGACATTATTCTCTCGATAGATGGTGTCAAGCTTGACGGTAGTCACTCGTTAGTCCATCTGGTCAGACAAAAACAAATCGGGCAGACCGTCAATTTGACAATCCTTCATGACGGCAAGCAAAAAAATATCAGCGTAAAACTTGAAAAAGCCCCCAGTAATCTTTGATTAGCTTGCCTATGCTACTTCAAAAAACTGGAGTAAACCCAGTCTGCAATGTAACTGGATAGAAGTAACCAGAACATAATGTTTATTAAATTAGTGCTAATGCGATTGAGTATTTTCTCACAAGATGGGTAGACGAAGTAAATAAAAATAGTGGCCGCAATCCCAAACAAAAAACTGCTTCCCAAGCAAACATAGCCGTTTATATTCAGTATCTGATTCGAGTAATCCCAATAACGATTGTAGCCAACGAATACTACCAGCATTAACGCACAAAAATATTCTGCCGCACCAGTTACAATTATGTTCGTAGCAAAAGTAATCACAGGATGTATATGATATTTTCTTATTAGCGGAAGCACGATTAAAATTACCAGCACCGTACCAAGTCCGTACGGTGCCGCAAGCGGCAATATCAAAGAAGTAACCGGCAACGACAGAGGATTGTCGGTTACAAAATAGACAAGCCAAGCCCAAATAATTTCCAAATAGTGCCCTAGGAGTGAAAAAAACCAATAATATAAAAACAGTTCCTGCCAAAACCTCAAATTAGTCCATTTTTTTGAAACGCCGTTTTCATTTGATGCCGTTTCTTGCGATAAATTATGGGTTTGATCGTTCATCCTAGTTTGATTATATACGATTATATCAAACAGGTATTTACAATAGCTATAAAATGTATTATAATAAAGTCAGTCCGTTGGGCGCCACGTGCCAAAAGCACCGGCAAATACATCGATCTAGTCCAAAAGATAGATACTATGTACTGCCGCGCCCAGCGGCATTTTTCTTTTTCAAAATAATTTACTTCACAACAACGAATCAAATAGTATAAAATAAACTGTGATAATGATGGATGATTTCAAAAGACCTGTCAAAAAACAGCCTGTCGTAGGTCCTAGGCCCGTCCAGAAGTCTATTGGCGGTATGACAGTTCCAATGCAACGCACGGTCCAAAAACCGGCAGTCCCGCAGCGTATAACTCCTCAAAGAAACATCATTCAGTCTGCACCAAAAAAACCTCCTGCCACACTACGCACCCAGCCACAGAACGCCTCGTCCAAGTCAATTTTGAAACAACATCCCGTCCAGCCGCAACGTGCCGCCATAGTAAATCATTCCCTTGGGCAAAAGGCAGCGGTACAACAGACCGTGCCAAAAACACCAGTCACTCAAACATCCGACAATCCCGCCAAGACCAAAGAACCGGAAAAGATTAATTTTTTCAAGAAATACAGGAAAATTTTGATTGTCGTGGCGGCAGTGCTAGCCTTGATTGCCGGAATTTGCACGACTTTATACTATGTCACGCCGGTAGTCAGTATAAATAACGAAAAATTGGTAAATTTAGACGTCGAGTTCAAACTCCAGCAATACCAAATAGCCAAACTGAAGAGCGGTGGGGTCTCGGTCGAGATACAGCATTTTTCCAACAGCACCTGTCCGGTTAACGCAAAGTGCTTCAAATCAGATAAGGCAGTTCAGTACATGATAACCGTAAACGGCCAAAAGTACGCTACCGGCAGCCTTGATAAGATTACCGGCGGTGGCGATTATAGAATCGAAACCGTTTCCACGGATTATAAGTCATACGCAAATATCAAAATAACCAAACCCTAAGAAGAAGGCATGATTAATTACACGGCGAGACTCGACCACGCTATTCGAAGAGCCTCTTGGGCCCACGAACAGACCGGACAGCACCGCAAGGGTACCGACATACCTTATATCGTCCACCCGATGGGCGTCATGGTAATCGCCAGCAATGCAACCGAAGACGAAGACATATTAATCGCTTGTCTGATGCACGACGTTTTAGAAGACGTAGACAACAGCATATACGACGAATTTCAGATGCGCGATTATTTCGGCGATAGAGTCACGAATATCGTCAAAGACGTGACCAAAGACGAATCGGCCTACAATTGGCACGAGCGCTCACAAGCTTACCTAGATCACATGGAACACGAAGCCTGCGAAGAGGCTGTTATTGTCTGCGCAGCAGATAAAATTCACAATTTACTATCTACATTAATGGACCATACTATATACGGTGACGATATCTGGACAAGGTTTACGACTAGAAACAGTGCTGACCAGCTATGGTGGTACGAGTCAGTGCTTGAAGTCGTCAAAAAAAGGGAGGTGCCCATCGAATTAAGCGATCAACTAGAGCAGCTAGTCGAAAAATTGCGAGAAAAACTACAGCATAAACAAGTCCTGGTTACGCCGGTATAAATACCGCCGAAAAACCCCGGCTACTACTTGTAAAAACTAACCATAATCGTCATAATATCCTTCAGATTAGCGTATAAATTAGGGGGCAACATCAAACCGGTATCGTTAACTCGCTTCTGGCATCGCCGCATTTGCGAAGCAACCTTCCTGATTTCGATTGCCGTTATCGGGTTGTATTTTTGGTCCTTCTTTCACCAGATCCCAAGCATCGGCGATAAAATTACCGTCGGAACGCCGGCCTTTGCGTTGGCTAGCGTCACGGCGCTTATCTGTTTTATATCATATTTATGGATACCGAAAAAATTTATTTTTCCAGTAACGTTGGCTATTTTTTGGCTGCTTGCTACGACGACCGCTCTGCTTGTCGTTGATACCGGCGGCACATCCTCACCGTTCTTGGCTCTTTGGATAATCGTAGCTGTTTTTGCAAGCGTCTTTGGGTTATGGGGCTCAATACCAGTGCTATTAGCTGTCAGTATCTACACGGCTATCCAGTATATTAATAACAACTTGTCAATCTCCACGATGGTCGTCATTTCCTTAACCAGCATATTACCGCTGGCGGCCGGCATAATTATTTGGCACGACAAATCAGTCAAAGAAGAGCAAGACGAAGATAACCGCAATTACCGTGATCTTGCGAACGAACTAAGCGATATCACCACCCGGTCCGAAGTCGTTATTAACGCCATCGGTGACGGAGTTATTGCTATGGACGGTCAAGGAATCATCAGACTGATTAATCCGGCTGCGCAACGCATTATCGGTTGGAGTAAACAGGACGCCCTGGCACTTAACTACAAATCCGTCCTTCAAATGGTTGACCAAAAGGGTGAACCGTTAACGATCACCAACGACCCGATTCAGCAGGTTCTAAACGTAAATCAACAGATACGTACTAACGATTTCACTATCATTACCAAGGGCGAAAAAAGAATAATGATTTCTTTGGTCGTATCACCGGTCAGCGAAGCCGGTGCCGGCGTAATCGCCGTTTTTCACGACATTACTAACGAGAAAGCCGAGGAACGCGAACAAGCCGAATTTATCAGCACAGCTAGTCATGAAATGCGCACGCCGGTCGCCTCGATCGAAGGCTATCTAGGGCTTGCCTTGAACCCTCAAACGGCCACAATCGACGAAAGGGCTCGTGAATACATCCAGAAAGCCCATGAGTCATGCGATCACCTTGGGCACCTATTCCAAGACCTTTTGGACGTATCCAGAGCAGACGACGGCCGCTTATCTAATAACCCCAAAGTTATCGATGTCGTCATGTTCGTCCACGGCATCGTCCAAGGCCTGGAACAAAACGCCACCCAAAAAGGCTTGAAACTTATTTTCAAACCTATACCCAACGACCCCAAAGAACGTCACTTAGCGCCAGTCTATTACGTTAATCTTGATAACGACCATATTCGCGAAATCGTTAATAACCTAGTTGAAAACGCTATTAAATATACACCAGTAGGCGAGGTGTCAGTTGACATTACGGGCGATGACGATCATGTTGTCATCAGCGTCAAAGACAGTGGTATTGGCATACCGATGGAAGATATGTCACACCTGTTCCAAAAATTCTATCGGGTAGACAACAAAGACACCCGCGAAATCGGCGGTACAGGATTAGGGCTTTACATCTGTCGACGCCTAACTGAAATAATGGGCGGCCGCATCTGGGCAGAGAGTGTTCGCGAAAAAGGCAGCACTTTCTTTGTTCAATTACCGCGAATCAGCAGCAAGGAAGCTAACCACCTTATAGAACAAGAAGCAATCAGAACCAGAGAAGAGGCCGACAAGGCGGCAGCTGCCAAGCAAGACCCACAAAGCCAAGACAAGACACAGCCGACCTCGATCACAAACCAAGATATCAATCTGGTGCCGCGCAGTACGGCACTTACCCCTGAACAGATTGCCGCTTATGTAGCTAAACAACGGGCTTTAGCCAAACAACAACCCGCAGCCGAACAAAAACCTTCTGTCCCTACTCAGATACCAGTTCAACAGACGTCGTCACGACCGCAATCAATATCGGTTCCTTCGAGAGGGCAAAGTCAATGAAAAACACAAGAAGTATAGCAAAAAAAATAAAATATATAGTACAATGGGGGTAATATGACGAAAATAATGTTAGTTGAAGATGACAAAAGTTTACGTGAAATATATGGCGTCCGCCTATTAGCAGAGGGTTACGAAATCGTATCGGCCGGCGACGGCGAGGAAGCCCTTGCCATGGCCGTAAAAGAACACCCTGATTTGATTCTAAGTGATGTCATGATGCCAAAAATCAGCGGTTTTGATATGTTGGATATCCTGCGCGCCACCCCCGAAACCAAAGATATAAAAATCATCATGATGACCGCTCTTAGCAGCGAAGATCAGCGAAGCCGCGGCGAAACGCTTGGCGCAAATCGCTATTTAGTAAAATCACAGGTCGGCATTGAAGACGTAGTCAGAAGCGTCCATGAGATACTCGGAGACGTCACGGTCCCGGCTGCCACCGCCAACCAAACATTTGGAGCACCGGCTCCTTCGTCAATCGAAAACACTCAACCGACAAATTTACCTCCTCAACCACCGGCTGTGTCTAGCGTCACACCAGAATCGGATGAGCCGCAACCTGAACCGACTGCGCCAGCCCCAGAACCGGCAGCGCCGGCAGTTGATGAAACCGCGCCTTTATTACCACAGACTCCAGTTTCTACACCGGAACCGGCAGTAGTTGAAACACCGGCTGAACCCGCGCCAGCGCCAACATTTACACCTGATCCAGCACCGGTTGCCGAAGCCCAACTACCTCAACCAACCGCGCCTTTTTCGACCGCCGCCCCCTCGTCACTGGCAGAAAACATCATCGAGTCCGCCAAACCGGTTATGACACCCGCTCCGGAACTGCCAGCAATCGAAACGACGTCCTCCGCTTCAGCTCCAGCGCCAGCCCCAGAATACGCACCTGTCACGCCGCCAATTGACAAAGATATGGCTGCCCGCATGAGCCAAGAACTCAACGACGTCTCAGGCCAGGCTCCGAGTCAAAATCCTCCCTATAACGTGCAATAGGTTTATATCTGTTATACTAAACTTCAGATGCCATCTGAACCATCCGATTTATTGCGTTTGAATAAATATCTAGCCTTACAATTAGGCGTTTCTCGACGTGAAGCCGATAATCTGATAGCTCAACGTAAAGTTACAATCAACGGCGAAACAGCCACGCTAGGCGGTCGCTTCAAAAGGGGCGACGATATAGCCGTCGACGGTAAAAAAATTGACGGCGAGACTGCCTATGAGTGTATCGCTCTGCATAAACCTACCGGTTATGTTTGCTCACGCAAGAGGCAAGGAGACAACCCCACCATCTATGAGCTATTGCCCGAATCGTTTCACCGTCTTAAACCGGTCGGACGACTAGACCGCGACAGCAGCGGGCTTATTTTGCTGTCTAATAACGGTGACTTCGCATATCAGATGACACACCCCAGCTTTTATAAAGTTAAAAAGTATAACGTCCGCTTAGATAAAGACCTTGAACCGCTACATCAACAAATGATCAGTGACTATGGTGTTAGTCTAGAGGACGGCCCGAGCAAATTGCAGCTGGAAAGAATGAGTGAGTCGAACAGGAAAGAGTGGGTTATTACCATGCACGAAGGCCGCAATCGACAAATCCGCCGCACGTTCGATTCGCTGGGGTATAAGGTATTGAAACTACATCGGACAAATTTTGGTAATTATTCACTTGGTGATATACCGGCCGGAAAATATAAATCGGTCGATATTCACTAAGTGATATATTATCATCCTTTTGTTTGCTAATTTGTTTTAATTCTGATATTATATAGTTCGCATTTGCCTGCGGTTGCAGTTGCGACCAGTTGGTAATGCTCTTTAAGAATCAGAGAATATTTTGCCGTTTTCTTCAACAAATTGGAGGTGTTTTTGATGGACACGCATAATGTCATCTTTACCATTTGCAGTAGAGAAGGTTATTTAGACACGGCTTCGCAAACCATTGAAGAAAAAATAATCAGGGCTCTTTCATCCGAAGTCAACCAATTCATCAAAGGCCAGAAGCTGCAGATAGTCGTCATCACATCCGATGACGCCAGACACAAAAAGGTTGCCGGTTCAATCATCACTGAATTAGATACCGAGCACATTGTCAGGCACATGGTATACGACGTTTTATGGAAACAAGGTGATTTAAACGATAACATGAGAATCGCCATGCAAATCATCGCAAAACTACTTAACGAGGTGGGCGCGATTTTTCTAATCGTACCTTCGGACTTCGAGTATGAGGCTTCGAGTCACATTGAAACAAAGCCAGCAACTGATTTGCCTTCGACCGCCAAACACGAACATCACGTTAACTAAAATCTACTTCTCTGATTCCTTACCCAACCGGCTGGAAATTCCAGCCGGCTATTTTTTGTATTCTAAGCTATAATATGTTAACATTTCGAAAGCCAATGATCGTTCCGGCCTCTCGCCGTTGCAGCGATTATCGGCACCTTTACAATCTGAAATCTTTCGAAAATACAGTTGGTACCTTTGGGCGCCTTTTCACATATATTTGGCAAATTACCTGATTAAATTGAAAGGGGAGTGTCTGAATGAACGACTACGAAAGCCTTTGCGAAGTCGCCGAAATTACCAATCTGTCAACAGGAACGATCAGACGAATAGTCGAAAAAAGTCAAATTGACGAGGAGTTGTCACAGGCTATCGATCGTTACCACACGGCAGATCATGCTAGGTTTGACTACTATTCTAGTAAAACAAACAGCAGGGAAGAGCTGGCAGCCTTTATGGCATGGCTTAGGTTTATTACTTCCATAACCCGAGCCAGGTATTTATTCTTCCAATGTCCTAGCGGCAGCGAAACCGAAAAAGCCGCAATCAGAAAAATGTACGAACTGTTACAAAACTAGAAAGTTTCCCAGAGAGTATATACCGCAAGCGCGCTGTCCTTGCGGTATTTTTTATTTACGTTGTATCCGACTTATTTTTGCAATTAACTCAATAAAGTGTTAAAATTACTTCACTAATAATTGTTCCGACCCCCGCGGTTGTAGATGTAATTATTGGACCTTTTACAATTTGAAAATCTTTTAAAGAACAAGAAGGTCATTAACCTTTTTAGATAAATACTGTTTGCCGTATCGACTATTTTTTTGAAGGGTGGAGATCGAATGAATGACAAAGAAAGAAAACTGCTAGAAACCGCTAATTATCTAGGAATACTGATGGTAGAAAACGTAGGTTGTTCCGGCCGCTTTACAGTGCCTGATTTGAACAATATGACCATTATGCCCGTCAAGACTCCGGAAATCATCTCGGCGAATACCGAGAGAGAAATTCGAAATATTTTTCTCAAATATCCGGGAAATAGCGGCGAAGGGCGGGCCGCACTTATCAAATGGGTTCACTTGGCAATCAAGGCTGAGCGCCTAAAGGAAGCTTTGAATTATTGCGCACCTAACAGTGAAGAGTACCGTATCGCAATCGAGAAAATTGATGAGCACTATCTATCACTGCTGCAATTCGCAGACATCAGATCCAAGGCCCGCGAGGTTGTCATGATGACTTTGTTCGGAACCAGATCAAACTGGGAGGCCAAGATGAAGTATGACGATTTATGTATTGCAGATGTCAAAAGCACTGAATCAGATGAAGTATTATGGGAAATCGTCCATGATAATCTATTCGAAGGAAGAGCTCGTTCGGCCGCCTTAATAAAGCTGGTGTCTATTTACGACGATTCCAAAGACCTAATAAGAGTGGTCGACTGTTGTTCGCCAGGTAGTTTTGAATGGTATCTTGCCCTCATTAAGGCCGCCGAAAAAGCATCTACTATCGCCGAAGCCGCTGAGGCTTATAAGCGCGGTCCCAATACCGAGTCTGGTATTCCAAAATATAAACTCGACCAACTCTGCATGGCAGAACTTAAGAAGGCAGGGATATCCAAAGAGGAAGTCTGTCAAATCTTTAAGCTTACGCCTAGAAACAGCGAATCCGAAAGAACAGCCTTCTTGCTCATCTATGAGCAAATTTAAAAGATTATCATTGTGACGCCGCGGGTCTACACTCGCGGTATTTTTTTGCTTCTACAGCAACTGATTAGCGAACAAGGGCTGTATCTGTTATAATATTTGTAGATATGGCATCAATACTCCCCACGGTTGCGATTATCGGACAGGCGAACGTAGGCAAAAGTTCGCTTTTTAATCGTCTGGTGCGATCACAGCAAGCCATCGTGGCCCGTGAAGCCGGTACGACGCGCGACAACGTCATCGGCAAAGTGAATTATCATAAACATTGTTTTTGGCTGGTCGATACAGCCGGATTAAAAAGCCCGGAGGACGAGTTTGAGTCTTCAATTCAAGATCAAATTCACGAAGCGACTGAAATCGCAGACGTCATTCTGGTCGTCGTCGACAGTACCAGGTATGTCAGCGACCAAGACAGATTAATTGCCAAAAAAGCCTTGCGCAGCCAAAAACCGGTGATTCTAGTCGTTAATAAAAGCGATCTTAAAGGCAGTCTGCCGAACGATGAATTCTTGCGCCTTGGCATCAAACTGATAATCCGCACTAGCGCCGAGCATAATGTCGGCACGACCGAAGTTCTTGGCAGAATTGCCGACCTCATACCCGCCGTCAGCGAAGCCGCACCTGATGGCATCATTCGTATTTCACTGATCGGCCGCCCGAATGTTGGCAAAAGCTTCCTTTTCAACACCATGGCAGGCAAACAGCAGGCCATCGTTGCCAACGTCGCCGGCACGACCCGCGACGTCAATCGAATATCGATGCGCTACGGCGGTCAAGACATCGAGATTTTGGATACCGCCGGTATGCGCAAACCCGGCAAGCAAGAAGTCGGCGTCGAAAAGTTCAGCGTCCTTAGGACCATGCAGGCAATCGAGGAATCAGATGTCTGTCTGCTGCTGATGGACGTGAATGAGCTAAACACACAATTAGACCAGCGCATCGCCGGCATCATCAACGACATGGGCAAGGGAATTATCATCGTGGTCACCAAGTGGGATAGTGTCGAAGATAAAGATTCCCACACCCGCGACGAATTGGCCCTTAAAATCACTAATTCTTTCGCTTTTATACCTTGGGCTCCGTTGATATTTACCAGCGCCATAACCGGACAGAACGTCACTAAACTTTTCGATATCGCCCTCGACATCGACGCCAGGCGCCATCAACAAACCAAAACGCGCGTCTTGAATGACATGCTGCAATACGTTATCCAGCGCCATCCGCCGGCCGGCTTGAAAAATACCCGCCCAAAACTGCGCTACATGGTCCAAACCGACGTCGCGCCGCCTTGGTTCGTAATTTATGGCGCCAATTTGAAATACCTGCACTGGAGCTATAAGCGCTATTTAGAACATCAATTACGCGAGACCTACAATTTCACCGGTACGCCGATAAAATTCAGTTTCCGCGATGAAAAACAGATCAAGGCCAACCGCGAGAAAGAACAGGCCGAGAAAGAAAAACTGGCTCGCAAACCAAAGGAAGATTAAATGAAAATAATTTTTGCCCAAGGCAATCCGGGATTAGAGTATGCCGCTTCCAGGCATAACGTCGGTTTTGTAGTACTTGACGCACTGGCCCAGCAGCTGAGAGCCAAATGGACCGACAAATCAAAGTTCAATGCCATGACCGCCGAAGTTACCATTGCCGATAAAAAGGTAATCCTGGTCAAACCGACGACTTTCTATAACGAAACCGGTATATCGGCCCGTAAATTAATTGATTTCTACAAATTAGACCAAACCAAAGATTTGTTAGTAGTTCATGATGATCTAGCGTTGACTTTCGGAATGATCCGGGTCAGGCAGCAGGGCAGCGATGCTGGTAATAACGGCATCAAATCGTTGAACTCTCATTTAGGCGAACAATTCGCTCGTATCCGCATAGGCACGCAAAACGAACTGCACGAGCAAATGGATGACACGCTGTTCGTTCTAAGTAAATTTAACGGTGACGAATCCGCCCGGTTAAAGGACGAAATTATACCCAAAGTCATCGAACTGATCGAACAATTCTGTGCCAGAAAACTCATAATCACCAGTCATAAATTAGACCAAAAATAAAAGCACCCTTTTGAGAGGGTGCTAGAGAATAACTGACGTAAATTAACGTCCGTTACCCTTTTCAAAAGAGTTAGGCAGTTTGACGATGGGCGTTGAATCACGCCTCGATATTATAGTACTGACGGCTGCAACCAGTATCCAACCGGTGATCATTATGCCCAAAAACAGGCGCTGTTCGGTGTTGGAATAATCCAAACCAATGTGACCAATCCGTCGGATAGCGGTACTGCAAAATATCATACCAAGATCCGCGATAATTATTGCATAGCCAAGATTGACTAACGACGGCAATCGTTGCCGAGGTTTCATGATGCCGCGAACAAAACTGGCAAATACCCATCCCGATATTCCTAGGAAAATCACCGCCATCAAGCAATCGAACGCTACTGTCAAATGCCATACCTCCCTTTTTTTATTTACACACAAGCGTATGTAATGACGAAGATTATATAATATAGTTACAATAGTGTCAATTAAATACCCTCCTAGAGGGGAGGGTATAAAAAAAATTAAATGGCGGCGATTCCGCTGACGTCTAGGATTGAGTATCCCAAATACCTTGATTCATCCAAAACTGGAAGATTGTCACTGTTTCCACTATCGCGATGGAAACTACCATTAACGCAACTGCGTCACGATTCGTCGCGATAGGCGACGGCAAAAAGCAATAGCACGATATAACCGCAAAGATTAACATGTTAAGCCTGCTGTTAACAAATGGGATAAAATAAGCCTCGCGGCTTTTTTTTGCGTGACGGACATAGTCTTCACGCGTCCATTTGCTTGTGTCGAAAGGGAAAGGCGCATAATTCGAAACCGTGTCGAAAATAGCAATTCCTAAAATTATTTCGACGACAAGCATGATAATCAACATTTTTGCCGATATTATAAACATACCATCAGCCACCTTTTCATTTTTTTCTTCGCATGCGGCGCATACGATATCATTGTTTTATCACAATTTAGAATATATATCAAATGAAAAACACCCCCGAAATGGGGGTGTTAAGAGGGGATGTTATTATTTCGCGGGTTTTTCTTTCTTGGGTCTTGTTATGAACTTGCTGATTAGCAGAAATATGATACTGCCAATCATTGCGTACAAAACGATCGTTTCCGGGACGCCTTTATAGGATATTCCGTCAGTCGTAATAACAACTGTCCTATGGTTAAACCATATCCAAAAAGCGATCGTCCAGAAGATGGCTGATAGGCAAAAATTTCCCATTTTTTCGAAATACTTGCTGCCACGGATAAAACGATTGAAGTAAACTAGGCCGCAAACGGCCAACACGATAATTGATATCAGATCGATATTAGCCGGTGTCGGTGCTATTAACAAAGCACACACATCCTCTCTCTTGTAAATTATTCATTACATATGTATGAATATGTAACTGCCTACATATTATCATATTGTTTATGTTTTGTCAATGGTTAGATATAAAATAGCCCTCGTAAAACGAGGGCTAAAAGGTCGGAAATAAGTTAATTTTGATTGGTTTTAGCTCAAATAAGGCTTTTACCGGTCATTTTCGTGAATATAATCTCGGCAGTACCAAGGACAACGAAACATAGCCCAAAGCAGGCTAACCAGACAGTCACGACCGTAATCGCGTCCGGGGTAAATGGTGACTCAAAAAGGCTGCGCAGAGGATAACTAAACAAGAAACTTGCCGCGATAACTCCGCTTGCAATAATCGTTCCAAGCAAAATCAAAAAATGCTCGAATTCATACCTGGATGAGTTTTCTTCAGAGATTTTTACTACGATGTAGATAAAAATGAGTAGCGCGATTACCGAAACCGCCAAGTGCTCAAACTTGCTCAAACCTAACAACACAATTATCAATCCTTCTTTCCTATAAGATCTTTACACACGCAGGCGTATGTAACGATAATATGTTGTCATATTTTTAACCATCTGTACAGTAGAATCCAATTTAAACCCCGGCAAATAAAAAGTGCCCGCAGTAAGGGTGGGCATCACTGTGGGCACGTTTTACCCTTTAACCCACCCGTGGGGCAAGCTAGGCAAATCTCGAAAATCTCGCAGACGCCTGCTGGTTAAAGGGATTAGTATACACACAATGTTCTATACTCGAAGCATAAGTTCTTAAAGATGGAGGGTAATCTACCTTAAAAACACATTGCATGTACCCTAACATAAGTTAGAATAGGGGGTATAAGGTGCTTTTGGTTAATCTCGCAATTAAACCAACTATGAGGATTTTAGCACGTATTTGACATAAAGTCAATACATTTTGTAACAAAATATATGAAAATCAATACGATATCACCCCAAGACAGTAAATACCTTCAGATTATAGGTACTATTGCTGATTGTCCTAAAGTATTGTATTTTACTGGCAAATTACCTGACCGGCGATTGCCGACGGTCGCGATTGTTGGAACGCGCAAACCTACCACTTATGGCAGGGAAGTGACATATAAACTAGCCTACGATTTGGCCTCAAGAGGCGTGGTTATTGTCAGCGGTATGGCACTGGGAGTGGACGGCATAGCGCACCGGGCAGCACTGGACGCCAAAGGGACTACTTTGGCGGTTCTAGCGAACGGCGTCGACATAATTTATCCCGCAACAAATCGTGATTTGGCGCATGAGATCAATAACAGCGGCGCGATTATCAGCGAGTACGAACCGGGTACGCTGGCTCGCGATTTTCAGTTTTTGGCGCGTAACCGCATAGTCAGCGGCTTGGCGGATGCCGTTATCGTCACCGAAGCCGCCACCCGCAGCGGTACGCTATCGACGGTAGCACATGCACTTGAGCAGGGGCGGGAAGTATTTGCAGTGCCAGGCAATATCACCAGTCCTTTGTCGGCCGGCAGCAACAATCTGTTAAAACAGGGCGCCCACCCGGTAATTTGCGCCGAAGATGTACTAGAGATTATTGCGCCGGAATTACTTCGACCCCAGACCAAATTACCGCTTGGATCCAACCCATCAGAATCAGTCATTATCAATTTATTGACGCAAGGTATCCGGGACGGCGACGAATTACAAGAAAAATCCAGCCTAAAGGCAAGCGAATTTGCAACCGCGATGACCATGATGGAAATATCCGGTACCATCCGCGCCCTCGGCGGCAATCAGTGGACCTTAAAATAAACTTTTTATATTCGGCTTTGACCGGGGGCTGTTTACAAAACCAAACAATTTGCGTAGTATGAGACATTGTGTTAAATATAAACACTAACGAATTATGACCAAGAATCTAGTAATAGTAGAATCACCAGCCAAAGCGAAAACCATCGAGAAATATCTGGGCGGTGATTTTAAAGTGTTGTCCAGTATCGGCCACATCCGTACCATCGCTAAAAAAGCTTCGGTTGACGGCAAGCCGCCCATCGACATCGATAATGGTTTTGAGGCAACTTATGAAATCGACAGCGAAAAAAAGAAAGTTATCAGCGAACTGAAAAAAGCAGTGAAGGAAGCCGGCACCGTCTGGCTAGCGACCGATGAAGACCGCGAAGGTGAGGCGATTGCTTGGCATTTGGCCGAAGTACTGAAACTTAACCCGAAAACCACCAAACGGATTGTTTTTCACGAGATTACCAAGGGCGCTATCGAAGAGGCAATAAAAAATCCCAGGACTATAGATATGGATTTAGTGCGCGCCCAACAAGCCCGCCAGATCTTGGACCGATTAGTCGGTTTCGAACTGTCATTGGTCGTTTGGAAAAAAGTCCCCGGCGGCAAATCTGCCGGACGCGTCCAATCACCTGCGGTCAGGCTGCTGGTCAAGCGTGAGCGTGAAATTGATAAATTCGAAAGTTCTTTCTCTTTTAGGATAACGGCCGAATTCAGACACGGCAGCGATATCCTCACAGGTGAGCTGTCCGAAAAGTTTGATACCGAAGAACAAGCCGAAACATTCTTGGGTACGCTTATGGGCGCAAAATTCGAAGTGTCCGATATCACGACTAGCCCGTCGATTCGAAACCCGGGAGCGCCGTTTACTACCAGCACCTTGCAACAGGAAGCTAACAGCCGGCTCGGTTTTAGCGCCCGTTCGACAATGGCTAGCGCCCAAAAATTATACCAAGACGGCAAGATCACTTACATGCGTACCGATTCGGTCAACCTAAGCGGCCAAGCTATCGCCGCGGCAGCCGATTACATAAAAAGCAGTTTTGGCGAAAAATACAGTAAAGTGCGAGCCTTCAAAACCAAGAGTGCCGGCGCCCAAGAAGCCCATGAAGCTATTCGACCGACCGATATTCGTCTGGAAAAAGCTAGCAGCAATGAATACGATCAGAAATTATATGACCTGATTCGCCGCCGCACGCTTGCCAGCCAAATGGCATCCGCCAAGCTGGAAAAAACGGTGATTACTATTGAAATTAAGCCCAGTGAAGAGGGTAGTAGAGCCGCTGACGTCACTACTATGAATGGTCCCCTGGAACCCGAGTCTGATAAGGCGCCTGGGCCCTTATCGGACCCGGAGCGAAGCAGGACCACGAATAGTAGTGCGGCAAAAGGCGACCATGTATTTGAAGCCAAAGGCGAAGTCGTCATATTTGATGGCTTCCTTAAAATCTATGGCACGAACAAAAAAGAAGGGTCTTTATTACCGGCCGTTAATACAGGCGACAGCTTATTACTCCAAAGCGCCAACGCCCGCCAAACTTTTGCCCGTCCGCCCGCCAGATACAGCGAAGGTAGCCTAGTCAAAAAACTGGAAGATTTAGGTATAGGCCGGCCGTCAACTTATGCGACCATCATTAACACGGTACTGACTCGCGGCTACGCTGAAAAAGGCGAAAGCGAAGGTAGCCCGCGCGATATCATCACCTTGAATCTGTCGAAAAATGAGATTAAACGCGAAATTATTTCCGAAAAAACCGGTTCGGATAAAGGTAAACTAGTACCCACTTCGTCCGGCGAAGTCCTAAGCGACTTTTTAGTCGAGCACTTCGACCGAATCGTAGACTATGACTTTACAGCCAAAGTCGAGGCCGAATTCGACAAAATCGCGGCCGGCGCCCTAGCCCGCAACACGATGCTGGAGGGATTTTACACACCGTTTCATAAATTAATTGAAAGTTCGGTCGGTATCGAACGCAGTTCAGTCGCCAAAGCCCGCGAAATCGGTATCGATCCGGTTACGAAAAAACCGGTTTTCGCCAGAATCGGCCGCTACGGCCCGATGGTCCAATTAGGCGATTCGGATGACAAAACAGAAAAGCCCAAGTTTGCGCCAATGCCGGCCGGACGTAAAATCGAAACTGTCACGCTGGAAGAAGCGCTCTTCGCTTTCAAATTGCCACGCACCGTCGGACAAACACCGGGAGGAGTCGACATCAAAGCTAATATCGGTCGTTTTGGACCGTTCATAAAGGTTGGCGACCTGAACGTCGGCATTAAACCATACGACCCGCACACCATTACATTAAATGAAGCTTTAGAACTTTATAATGCCAAACTAAAAAGCGAAGCCGAAAAAAATATTGCTGATTTCGGCAGCGGCATCAAGGTATTAAACGGTCGTTTTGGGCCCTATGTTACAGACGGAGTAAAAAATGCCAAGATTCCGAAAGACACCGATCCGAAGAGTATCACACTTGATAAAGCCAAGGAATTACTAAAGGCTGTTCCTGTCGGGAAAAAGCGTCGTCCGCCGTACGGCGGACGCTCGAAAAAGTCCAAAAAATAAGCATAAACAGTTTCACACAACTATTTACATTTTGTGTCTATTTCATGCTATAATGAGTCCAGCATATAAAGTATTTGACTTTATAAAAATAATGTTTTATAATTTTAACATAACTTAATATAAAGGATATTTCTGAGGTGGACAGAAAGAAAGAAAAGACAATGTCCGACATGCCAGAGAAAGAGCCAACCATAGATCTAAAAGTCAGTGTCAACGATATCTTGGCCATCATCGATCAAGAACGCGAGCGCGAGATTATTACTCGACGCTTTGGATTGTTTGATCGCCGCGAAACACTAGAACAGATAGGCGAGCTGTTGGGCATAACGCGCGAACGCGTACGCCAACTGGAAAAAGCAATCCTAACCAAACTTAAAACAGCCGCTGAAAACGGTAAAATCAGCACTGTCGGCAATCTTGAAAAAGTATTCATCCGTAACCTGACCGAGATGGGCCGTGTCGCCCGCGTCCAGGACCTTACCGACAAGATACTTGGCGGTACCAGCAGCCAACTGGACCGCGCCCGAGTCGGTTTTATCGCCGAACTGTCGCCAAAATTGGCAGTAGTCGAAAGCAACGACAATTATTTCCAAAGCGTCGGCATCCGTGAATTCGGTGATGACAAAAAAATCCGCAGCGAAGTCGACCAAATCGTAGCCGCTATCAAAAAACACGGCGAACCATTGACGATCGAGGAGCTGCATGACAAATTGTCTTATCAACATCCTGATTACGTCCGAGCACTGGCCAGCGTTTCCAAACTGTTGGCACATCTGAAGGACAACTGGGGACTTATCAAATGGCCGACCGTAAACCCCAAGAATATCCGTGACAAAATCTACGTAATTTTAGAAGACAACGGCAAACCGATGCACTTCTCGGAAATCGCAGCTTCAATCAAGGGCAGTAGCTTTAAGCGCAAAGACGTCACTACTCAGGCAATCCATAACGAACTCATCAAAGATTCTCGTTTTGTTCTGATTGGTCGCGGTATTTACGCACTCGACAGCTGGGGATTCAACAAAGGTACTGTAGCCGATATTATTGCTGATGTCCTTAAAAAATCACCGAGCCCTCTGCACCGCGACGAAATCGTCAAAAGAGTCCTTAAAAGCCGTCAAGTCAAAGAGACTACTATTTTATTGAATCTGCAAAGCAAAGATCAATTCAAGCGCGTCGCCAAAGCAACTTACGCCCTGGCTCAAAAATCGGAATAATCAAACCAACATTGCCAAGTTGCCCCTTAAATGAGACAATGAAAGGGTAATTATGGATATGGTGTTATCTACTATTGATCTGCTTTTGCAATGGTATGTCTGGCTCCCGGTCATACTGATACTGGCGTATCTAACCTGGCGCAATTATCGTCAAATCGACGCCATGAAAAACGTCGAGAGCGACTTGCTGCTGCTAGAGATACCCAGAACAAACGACAAAAGCGAGCTGGCAGCTGAACAGCTTTTTGCCAGTCTTCACGGTATCCTAAGAGACGATAACGAACTAAAATTAAACGGCGGCGTCCAAGAACATCTTGGTTTCGAAATCGCTTCGGTCAACGGTCAGATTCGATTTTATTGCTGGGTACCCAGGTCACTTAGAAGTTTCATTGAAGGCCAGATCTACTCACAATATCCGACAGTCCAAATCCGCACAGCCGACGAGGATTACGTCGCGCATGAATACGAACATAGTGTCGTCTATTCTTCCGAAGTAACTATGACGGACAGCGAAATGTTGCCGATTAAGACCTTTACTAACTTCGAAGTCGATCCTTTGGCCGGTATTACCGGGGCCCTGGCGAAATTGGAATCGACCGGCGAAGAGGTATGGATTCAAATTTTGGCTCGTCCGATAGCCGACGATTGGCACAAAGCATCCGACAGTTGGATTCAAAGCGTCAAAAAGGGAAAGTCATTTACGTTCGGTGAGTTTGATTTTTCATGGTTCTTAGGACTCTTTGAGGCCCTCTGGCGTCCGCCCGAGGCTGGCAAGAGCACGGCTTTCGGCGTAACCAAAGAATTGACCGAACGCGAAAAAACCAGGATCGCCGAAGCCGAGAAAAAGGCAACTAAATTAGGCTATCAGGTCAAAATCCGTCTAGTATATCTGGGGGATAGCGTTACCAACGCCCGTTTGCGCATGCAGGCTATAGTCGGCACTTTCAAACAGTTCAACAGTACCAACTTGAATGGCTTCAAAATGACTGGCGCCAGCTTTAAAAAAGAAGATTTGGCAGCTTATCGCGCCCGCGCTTTTGACGATTACGGATATATCTTGAACATCGAAGAACTAGCCAGCGTCTTCCATTTGCCCCACACCAACGTCGAAACACCGAACGTGGTCTGGGCCAGTAATAAGAATGCCGAGCCGCCAGCCAAACTGCCGGTCCTTACCGGTAACCCGGCAATCGACGAGAATATCAGCGCTTTCGGAATGACTAATTTCCGCGGCGTCAATCATCAATTCGGCATGATGCGCTCGGACCGTTCACGACACGTCTATATCATCGGCCAGACCGGGGCAGGCAAGACAGGTACGCTTGAGCTGCTCGCTTTAAGTGATATATTTCACAATCAAGGCTATGCCATCATTGACCCGCACGGAGATTTCGCGACCAGCAATATGCGTTTTATTCCAGGCAGCCGTCTGAAAGACGTCGTCTATTTCAACCCGGCTGATACGGCCTTCCCATTGGGATTCAACCCTCTGGAGGTGACCAATCCTAATCAAAAGACTAATATTAGCAGTGAGGTTATCGGCGTATTAAAACGAATGTTTGGAGAGTCTTGGGGGCCGCGACTTGAGTATATTCTGCGCTACACCATCTTGGCGTTATTAGACCGCCCGTCAACCACCATGCTGGACATCACTAGGATGCTGACGGACAAGAAATTCCGCCAGGAAACGCTTAGTTACTGCCAAGATACCGTCGTCTTAAATTTCTGGAAGGTCGAGTTTGGCAGCTGGAACGACAAATTCGTCGCCGAAGCCATTTCGCCGGTATTAAACAAAGTCGGGGCTTTTACTGCCAATCCGATTATCCGTAATATTATCGGACAGCCCAAATCGACATTTAATATCCGACAGATCATGGACGAGGGCAAAATTCTAATCGTCAATCTGTCCAAAGGCTTGATAGGTGAGGACAACGCCGCTATCCTAGGTTCCTTTTTGGTAACAAAAATCCAGCTGGCCGCTATGAGCCGCAGCGATATCGAAAGAATAGAGGATAGACGCCCGTTCTATTTGTACGTCGACGAGTTTCAAAACTTCGCCACCGATTCGTTTGCCACTATTCTGTCCGAAGCCCGCAAATACGGCCTGAATTTAACGGTTGCCAATCAATACATCAGTCAGATGAGCGAGACAGTCCGCGACGCCGTATTCGGCAACGTCGGTACGGTCATTTGTTTCCGTGTGTCAGCCGACGACGCTCCAATTTTGGCGAAACAGTTTGAACCGCAGTTCGAAGCCGTCGACTTGCTGCAAATGCATAATCGCAACTTTATTATAAACATGGTAATCAAGGGCGAAAAATCACCGGCCTTTAACGCCACTACCTTGACGTTGCCGCCGGCACAAACTGATAACACCGCACTCATTATCGAAAACACGCGCCGCAATTACAGCCGTAACCGCAGTGATGTCGAGGTCGAGATAGCCGAAGCTATAGCGCCGCCTGAAAACCTCCAGAAACCGCAACCAAAGCCTCAGCAACCGGCCCAAGCCAAAGTTCAAGCTCCTCAACCCAAAGCTATCACTACTCCGCAAACACAACACCAGCAACCCAAGCCCATTCAGCAGGCGCAACAACCCAAACAATCATTTATCAAATGGCCGGCCGACGCGCAACATATTCAAAAGCTGGCCGAAAACTCCGACAAACAAACGACCGATAAGCCGATAGAGAAGGGCACTCCACATCCCGCCCCTGTTGCAACAGATACGGAACAGCCGAAACCAAAGCGACGACGACCCCGCAACCGCAAAAGGAAGACTTCACCAGAAGCACAAGCTTCTCAAGGCCATCCTGAGGCAAATGCCTCCCCAGCCCATACAAGCCAAAAACCGGCCGTCAAATCTGCTGACGATATGTTAAAGATCAGACATTAGATTAGATAGCACATTCTTGCGCTATATTAATATATAAAATCTCGCTAAGTTCCAAAGACATAATATAGAACAAAACTAGAACTTGGTATACACGAGGTTTTTCATCAAAATTCTGAAAAGGCCTAGCACGTGGCAGAATCAAACAAGCCGATAAATATTAAGAAAATGTTAGCGGGTTTGAATCAGCAATGATGAAATAGTTTAGACAACTTGGATAGCATGAAGAGCGAAGCGACGTATACGATAAACGTAGTGATGCCGCGAAAATGAATGCCAAAAACATGCACGATAGGCAGCATTGCTATTCAAAATTCATACATAGTCTTAACGTCGCACAATATATCTTTTACGACATTAAATATATACATGGCCGATGACTTGTAATACGTCTATCTTACAACCGTATCACCACGCCCCGTCCTGAAAGTAGGGGTTTACTACTGCGCGACCTTGAATGTGATTACATTACGTATCGTTTAACACTATCGTTCATGTTCTTTACGTACATAAACACATACGTTTATTGTTTGTCGAACGTGTATTGATGACTGCCAAACGTCCGCATTTGACATTTGGCTTTTTCCACAGCCTGCGTATGTTTTCTTTTCAATTTGGTCCTCCCCGTCTGTATTTACTATTATTTGCTTTTTTGTCGTTTTTGTATTTTTATATGTTTTTTGGTTATTCCCAACATATCATAAATTAGAACAAACTTAGAACACTACAATGTAGCAGAGTAAGGCTATTCTCAGAAAATTTTTTGGTTATTTATAAAACGCTTTACCGCTAACGCGCACGTCTATATATCCCGGTACCATACCATGAGACGCGAAGTACTGCACTGCCCTAGTCATATCCTCTACCTGCTCCCCTGCCGGTCTGTCGATTGATAATTTTATCAAGAAGTTATTGTCTTTTAATTTGATTTCAAGCTGGCGAGTCGTTCCCGATGGCAAGATCGCCTCTGTAACAATGTAGCCGCTTGATTTAGATAATGATACGACACGCCCTACGAAGCTTAAGAACCGCCTGCTTGCTATAGCTGTCCCTGATTCCTTGAGAGAAACTCCGCTATTGTCAACAATCTGGACGACAGGCATAGAAAAGTAGTTTTGTTCGAACGGCATACCACTGGAATCAACGTAATATTGCTTGTCATTTATCCGCCAACCAGCGACCGGCGTGCGCATCGTCACCGTAAAATCAGTTTTACCCAGACCGATATTATTTAACTGTTCTATATTTGCAACTTCAGGCAATTTATTGGTAACATACGCAGTCAGTGCCGCTTCGTCCATAAGCGGCCGCAATCGGCTCAAAGGATTTGCTCCTAGGTACTGCTGGATAGTTTGTTCATAAGTTTTCGAATCAAAGGATTTTCCAGTCGGCATATCCGATATCCCGACTGATAACGAGGCTGTAAAATTGCTAACTAGAGCCCATAACAAGGCGGCCGAAGCGACCACGAATATTAGAATACCAAACACCTTACGTCGTTGAATAGACAGATGATGGACGTGGATTCTGGGCGATTCAAGATCGGATTTGATATTAGCGGCATCTAAGCGGTTCGAAGTAGTTCCGGTCAGTGTGCGGTTTCGTCTAAAGATATTCGAAGAAGCCACAGGAATATCAGCAGCGGCCAATCTTCGCCTAGGTAAATCGGTTTGTTTTTTCTTAAACAGATTCATCCCGTTAGAGCTCTTTCATTCAGTAACTATCCTTAATATATATTTTATCTATAATCATCAATATGTAGTTGTTCTTGTCTTTAACTCTAACGGGATTCATTGCTCATGCTTATTATATACGACTTACCTTACGATAAGTATCGTCGAATTACTTATTTAGCGCTATTAATAATCATATCGGCGACGTCCCGAGCGGCATTGGGACGCGCGAAAGCGGCAAAGGCTTTAGCCATTTCGCCGGAATGTTGCTGATTAGACAACACTTCCCTAACCACCCCTACTAGTACCTGTGGGTTTTCAACCATTTCGTCCTCATCGACGACTTTGACCGCACTCGCCTCTTTGTACACGGCCGCGTTCTTTAATTGATGCCCGCCGCTCAGCTTGGCGTTAGGAACAAGTATGGTCGGCTTTTCGAGGGCTGCCAGTTCAAGAATCGTCGTAGCGCCTGCGCGGGTAACGACGACGTCGGCCGCCCCCAGTAATGAAGCCATGTCTTTTGAAACAAAGCTGTGGAGTTGGAAACTATCATTATTCGGCGGCACCAACGACCTTAATTCGTCATATTGCCCTACTCCCGAAATCAGAATCAGTGACCCAAGTTTCAACAGATCATCAAGCGCCAAGGCAACCGCATCGTTTATCCGGCTGGCACCAAGCCCCCCGCCTGTAACGACGACAAGCGGCCGGTCAACGACAATCCCCCACTTCATCTTGGCAACTCGGCGTTCTTCGTCGGATAATTTACGAAATTCCGGTGATATCGGTATGCCGACATAACGCGTCTTTTCGGCCGGATAAGAATAGAACTTCAGAGGTGCGCCGGTCGCGATTGAATCGGCCCATTTTCCAAGTATCCGATTTGTCAGGCCGGGATGAGCATCAGAGTCGTGAATGACCAGCGGAATGCCAAGCATACGTGCGGCAATTCCCACTGGCAGACAGACATATCCGCCTTTGGTAAAAACTACGTTCGGCCGCCAAACAATTAACTTGAATAGACTCTGTATCAACCCGATTCCGACTAGAAAGCTGTCGCGAATATTCATTAGAACCAGCGACGGCCAAAACAGTTGGCGCATAACCGAAAGATGGTGATAGCGGCGCAATTTGCCGGCAACTATCGTTCGTACCGAAATCGTCGGATCAAAGCCGGCCATTATCGCCCGAGCCTGAGGAGCAAATTTGCCATCGCACCAAAACCTTATTTCCGCTTTGGGGTGAGCTTTTTTAACTTCGCGTAAAACCGCCACGACCGGCGTTACGTGACCGCCCGATCCCCCGCCGACTGCCAAAATTCTCATTTTGCGCCTCCTTTAATCTTGATGAATGAACCGTATAATGCGATAGCTGAAATACTAAACCCAGCGCCGCAGTAATAAACAACATGCTGGTACCGCCAAAGCTAAGCAGCGGTAAAGTAATACCGGTCAACGGGAAAACTCCTATCATTGACGCTACATTTAGAATAACATGGGCACCGAACCAGCCGAAGACACCGGCTACCAGCAGTTTAAGTCTGATATCGACGAGATGATCCATTATTTGCAGCAAACGCAGTAGCATTGCCGTAAACAGCGTCAATATCGTCGCTAAGCCGACGAAACCGAACGTCTCGCCCATTATCGCAAAGACCGAGTCGTTAATTGCCTCAGGTAAATAACCGGTCGCCTCTACGCTGTTGCCTATGCCGACACCAAACAGACCGCCCGAACCAATCGCCAACTTGGCGTGTTCGACCTGATAGCTACTGTCGTCGTCAACCGACGTGGCATCGCCCTTCAGATACGTCAATATCCTATCTATCCGGTGCGGCGCCATCATTATGAATATCGTTCCAAAAGCAGCCAAAGCTATAAAAAGCATACTTATGTTTCGTTTGTTCAACCCTCCTACAAACAGCATTGCGATGACAATACTGATGAGTGAAATGCCAGTACCTAAATCTTTTTGGATAATAACGATAAATAATATCGAGATGGCCAGGATAACAGTCAGTGGCACGAGCGTTTCCTCGAAATCATTAAGTTTTCCTCGCTTTATTTTGCTGCCCAAAAAACCAGCCGTAAAAATAAGAACAGCGAATTTTAGCATTTCTGACGGCTGTAAACTGCCCAATATACCCAGATTAAACCAACGCGTCGCGCCTAGAGTCTGTTGGGCGATATTTGAGTGCGTCCAGCCGGCGACAGCCAGAAGAGCACAAGCCCCGATGGCTAATAAAAGTAATCTGCCGGAATTTTTTGTAATCCATGTGTATGGTACGAACGCCATCAGACCAAAAGCCGCCATAGCAATCGCAAGGCTAGTAACCTGTTTGATAAAGAAATAGGAATCGCTGTAATTACTGCCATAGGCGTTATTTAGCACGTTAGCTCGTTGCGGACCGATGGCGTACATGATAATAAGCCCTAACATCATCAAAAGGCCCATATAAAGCACTATCAGGTAATCCGGCCTGTGACGGCGAATCGTCGTCATATCCGAAAACTGGGCCTCATCTGAAAGCGCCGAAATAGGAGTTTTACGTCCTACCGCCACTTTATATATTTCCCCCTGCCAAAGCCAGCAGAATACCTATGAACGCTGCCACGGCGGCAATTATCCAAAACCTCATCGTGACTTTAGTTTCCGGCCAACCTATAGCTTCGAGGTGTTGATGTACCGGCGCCGAAATGAATATTTTGCGGCCGAAATATTTTTTACTAGTAATCTGGATTAGACTTGAGCCAGCTTCGACGACAAATACGATACCAATAATCGGCAACAAAAACAGCGTATTCGTCAACATAGCTATGACACCTAATGAGGTCCCGAACGCAAAACTGCCGGTGTCACCCATAAAGAACCTGGCCGGGTAAATATTGAACCACAGGTAACTTAAAAGCGCTCCCACGGCCGTGAAGCAAAAGCCAGCTAGGATAAATTGCGTCTGAAAGATTGAGATAATACCGAAAGCTCCATAGCTCATCAGCAGTAATCCGCCGGCCAAACCATCCAGACCATCGCTGATATTAACCGCGTTGCTGGTTGCAACGACAACAAAAGCGAATATCGGCACCATGACCCAGCCCAGTTCCCAATCGCCTGCAAACGGGATGTGAATCGAAGAAGCGCCAAGTTTTGCAAAGAAAAACCAGGCGAGCGTCAAGCCGATGGCAATAATCATGGCAAATTTCAGGCTTGAACGCAAACCAGCCACACCCTTGCCCTGCCCCTTTATATTGATAACATCGTCAAGTAACCCTACTAAAGCCCCGCCAATAAGAGCCGCTAATGGCAGCCAGGTCTGACCTCTGTCCAGGTTAAGCGAAAAAGTAATCGTCGAAATCGCAACGACAGATATGATTCCGGCCATGGTCGGGATATTGCGTTTAAATTTGTCGGCATGTAACTTGTTGAAAACTTCCAACTTTTCGCCGTCGGTGCTGGTCGTACGTTGCTTTTTCCAGAATTTATACCTATACGCAAAGTACGTATAAAACGGCGTCAGCAGCATCGCTAACATAAAAGTGCTAACACTCAAGATAAAACAAATCGTAAGTTCATGCGTCAATCCGATCAATTCGTTATTCATATATTACCCTTTCGGTTGTATTTTTAAATAATCTAGCATCCAGTTTGAAATATCCGTGAATATCGGCATAGCGTGGAGTCCGCCTTCGAATTCTTTGTCATCGCCAGATACCTGTATCATTATGACATACCTAGAGGTCTCTTCACTACCTCCATAACCCAAATACGTCCCGATAGTCTCGTCATCGGCATAAACGCCGTTTTTAACCACCTGAGACGTGCCGGTTTTACCGCCAATGTAATATCCCTCTTTATCGCCTCTATGCGAAAACAGGGTTCTAGCAACGCGCGTCATTTCACGCACCTGATCGGCAGTTGATTTCGAGACTGACGTCGTCGGCACGGAAATCTTGTTTTCAACGTATTTTCCATTCTTATCTATCACGCCGGCCAAAACGGTCGGTTTGTAATAATTTCCGCCGTTTACTATCGAACTAAAAGCCGCAGCGACCTGTATCATAGTAACGTCCATGCCCTGACCGAACGTCATGTTTGAATATCTAACCGCGTTACCTTCGTTAGAGGTTGGCGGAATAATCGTACCATCAGCCTCGCCCGCCACTTCTACCCCGGTCGCATGCCCCAAATGGAATTTGTTATAAAAATAATCGTACATGGTATCGCGGGCAGCGCGCGTAATGCGCGTGCCGTCGCCCAGACGCTCAGCGACTGTGACGAACCCGGTGTTTAGCGACCATGACAAAGCAGTCTGGAACGTAATCGTGCCGGTATGACCCAATATCGCGTTAGATATCGTCCGGTCCTCGACCTGAATACTGTCAGTGTTCACATAGGTCGATTCCGGAGTCACGACGCCCTTGTCAATGCCGGTTGCCATAGTTAACGTTTTCATATCCGAACCCGGTTCATAAGGGGCCGAAACGACGCCGTTATTAAAAACAGCTGCGTCCTGAACTTTATTGAACTCCGCCGGGCTGTATGTCGGCAAATTAGCCATCGCCATAATTCTGCCGGTCTGAGGATCCATCACTATAACACTACCCCTGTCGGCACCGATGCGCTTTAAACCGTCTGCCAAAGCCTGTTCGGTGCGCGACTGAATATTCCGATCAATACTAAGAACGATATTGTCGCCGTCAACTGCCGGTTTGTTAATGTTATCATTGCCAATTGTCAGAGGTACCGAACTGACGTCCGTGACCGATTGCAGTAACCCGTCTGTTCCTATCAACCGCTCGTTCAACTTGCTTTCTACGCCATACTTGCCGGCACCGCTGAAGTCGACGAAACCTAAGGTCTGGGCTGCTAAGGATCCTTCTGGGTACACCCTCTGGGATTCCTGCTGAAAACCTACGCCTTTAAGGTTTTCTTTCTTGATTTTGTCAGCTTGTGAACGAGTAATCCGAGTGGCAAGAATTTGATATCGGCTGTCTTTTTTATCTAATAAGGCTTGTAGATTTGATCTGGCATTACCGCCGGCAACTCTTCTGATGACATCGATAATCTTATCGTCATCATTCGCCACGGCCGGATCCGCAAAAACCGTATACACGGTCTGGTTCATAACTAAAGGAACCGGCGTTTCGCCGTCAAGCGCATAAATAAGACCTCTTTTTGCCGGAATCGTCAGCCGCTTTAGCTGTTCTTGCCTGGCAGCATCGACATAATGACCATGTTGGATTATCTGCAAATAAAACAGGCGCACTACAAAGACGGCCATAATGCCAAGCACCATAGCCGCTAAGATTTTTGAACGACTGCCTTTTTGTAGTTCCAGATTCATAGTTTTATTGTTGAACGTATTGGGTGGAAGCCGGCGCTGTCATCGATGACGCAACACTGCTGTTCTTGACGGTTTCAAGCGCCGTAAGTCTGGCGTTTTCGATTTCCAAATCACTCTTTTGAGCGTTCAACTCCGCGATTTGACTATCGATCTTTTCGGTCGCGTAATCATAACTTGTAACCCTGGTGGCCTGTGTCAAATATATTAAGCCAAGTATTGTAATCATAAGTGCTACCAGCACGGTATGAGTTACAGGACCAAGTTTAATGGCCGAAACGTACGCGACGGTATTCTGATTACGGGACCAATTTTGCTGACGTCGACTCCTGAAATTTTGAGTGCGATTTGAATACATTTTGTGGTGGAATTTCTGTTTATGTTTGTTTTATCTGGTGCCCCGCCCGCCCAACCGAAGGCGGTGCGAGGCGTAAAAAGCTATTTGATACGTACAGTCACTTTTGAGACTGTATCGGCGTATTGTACCGGAATGTGGATTGGCATGGTGTTTTGCCCCTTCCTTTTAGTTGTTTGTTTTTATTTTATCAATGCGGCGCGAAACTTGCTGCTGCGCGCACGCGGGTTGTTAACGTCGTTCTTGCTACCTGTTATCGGCTTTTTCAGAAGTGGCAGCAACCTAGCTTCGAAGCCGGCGTCAAACTGCTCTTTTAGATACCGCTTGACCAACCGGTCTTCGAGGCTATGAAAGCTGATGATGCCGACTCGCCCGCCCGGTTTTAACAGGTCAGGCAGAAGCGGCAACAGGTCCTCGACTTGCCGTAACTCATCGTTGACGGCAATTCTTAGTGCCTGAAAGGTGCGAGTGGCGGGATGGATTTTTTTCCATTTACCACGATATACATTCTTGATCAAATCGGCTAGGTCCCTTGTATTAGACAGTGGTCTGTTCGCGACGATAGTTTTTGCTACCGTCTTTGAGAACCCAATCGGCTCTTCACCGTACTGAGTAATGATACGCGTAAGTTCTTCGGCCGAGGCGGTATTAACCAGCGTTTGGGCGCTTAAAGCCTGGCGTCGGTCCATACGCATATCTAGCGGACCACTATTTGTAAAGGAAAACCCTCGCTCACTCTGATCGAGTTGTGGTGATGACACCCCCAGATCAACCAATACGATGCTAAATTTGCACCCTTCTTTTATGAGCTGCTTTGCGGCAGCAACGAAGTCGGTATGCAATAACCTTGCCCCCTTGTCTGAAAACGGCTTCAAACGCTCTATGGCGTAATCGTCGCGATCAACCAAGACGGACTCGGCATAATTACCAGTCAGGCCTAAGATTCGGCTAGCGTGTCCGCCGTATCCCGCCGTCAGATCGAGATAATTCTCGTCCTTCTTAGGGCTTAGCGTATCGACAACCGATTCAAGCAAAACTGGGGCATGCAAAGATGTCTGTGGCAGATGTTCTTTAATACTCATTCGTTTCCATGATAGCATGGCTACGATTCGAGATCACCTAACTGGTAGTTAAAGGCTGTTTGTTTTTGTAAGTGTTTGTTTTTGTTTATAAGTTTCCGAACAAAATCCCGCGCGAACCGCATAAAGCGAATCACAATGCGCAGGGAAAGATGTTCGGTTGAGAGACTTATGTGTGAGGTGGAGTTTTTTTGGGAGGTGTGTTTTTGAGGTAGGTGCGCGGATTTTTTAATGTGGTTCCGAAGCCCACTGCCCAACTACCAGATAGTTGATCTCGAGAGTTTTC
>CAZEGB010000007.1:0-37840 GCA_964511655.1 uncultured Saccharimonas sp. (SeqCode)
CCAATCCTGCGCATCGGTACCGCCCACACCGGCACTCAACCTGATGATAGCATTGTGATCGTCGTACTTGCCGTTGAATAACAATTCCTTGCGTAACTTCGAAAAATCATTTTCAAGAGCGGTTATCTGCTGTTCGAATTCTTCCGTCATACTGTCGTCACCCATATCAACCAGTTCAATCATATCGGCGACTTGAGTGCGCAAAGTCACCCACGGATCAACGGTGTTAGATAACGCCGCTAATTTCTTACTCTTATTTTGCGCCTCGGTGGGGTTATGCCATATTTCGGATTGGGCTAGTTCTTCGGTCAGAGTTTTGATTGTTTTTTGTTTGCCATCGATATCCAGACGTAAAAAAGCCGCATCAATTTGCGTCAGTAAAATTTTTAACCGTTTCAAAAACACCTGCATCTCGTCTATTGTAACATTTCCGCAGCCCAATCTTGGGCCGGATAAGTCTTTTGATAGTCAAACGACGAATCAGGTACGTCAAAAGGCAAGGTTTGAAAACCTCCGGTTTTTAAGGCCAAGTGATACGCCAGTCGCAACTCATCGATTTCGCCAACACACTCGAACGGCTTGATAAAACCATCGATTCCTAAAAGACCTTTGAAAGTATCGACTAATTGCGAGTCGGTAAATAAATCACGGCCGCCAAATACAACTTTCAATTCGTCTGCCGGTACGAAGGGCGCGAATAGCAGATACGAATTTACACACTTCGGGCATTTGCCGCACCAAGTCAGAATACTGTTATCACTGCCCTGCTTGTAGTTAGCTAGATTACATGAACTGAACATATGGCCATAAGTTTCTCCGGCATGACCGACAAACAACTCGGCGACTTTTAGTTCGCTGTAACATCGCAGCGGCGAACCAATACGCAGACCTGCCGATATATATCTTTTGACATATTCAGAAAAAGCGACTTCGGCTGCCCAAGTTTTTGACCATTGGTGCGTTACCTTTAAATCGCCGATATAGTCGTGAGGCTCTTCGCCTTCATGCGCTATCGAGGTTAAAATGTCTCTTTTATTTAACAGAATCGCTTGGATGACGGCTAAACTTTGGATGATATAAGTAACTGGCACGTGCCCGTTTTTAGCACCATCTTTCAAAGCTGACTTCAGCCCGTCACGATCAATCATACGGTTGCATATTACTAATTTCGAACCGATATCACGGAGTACCGCCGGATAATGGTTGGTGCTTGATACGTAAAGTGACGTAAACTCCGTGCCTTTCTCTTCTAATAACGAAGCGACTAGAAGCGAATCCTTACCGCCGCTCTGCAAAGCCAAGATACCATGTCCTTCATAGTCAACAGCGCCCACACGCGAGCGTTCTGACGTTTCGAAATGCACCAAATCATCTCGGCTCAAGCCGTTTTCATAAGCGAACTGGCCAAGACCTTTCTGGTAAACACTGTTGAAAAACGCCGTTTGCCAATCGTCTATCGATTGGCTCAGTTCGACGTCACGCGTCGGAAAAGTTTTGTAATACGAAGTTCCGGCTAATATAAACGTCAAAAACAGCGCCCGATCTAATGCCTCCTCGTTATATTCTCCTCCGCCCTCGAATTTGACCGTCTCGGTAAAGTTGCGACCGTCGTCAAATCCGTAGTTAAAATTTGCCGTATAATCTACCTTATTAAAATCGTACGACTTGAAAATAAATTTACTCATAGACTGTTAACAATATCTCTAAACTGATCGCCGCGGTCGTAAAAGTCCTTGAACATATCAAAGCTGGCGCAACCCGGACTCAACAGAACGGCATCGCCAGGTTCCGCAAATGACTTTGCCAATTCGACTACCGGCCTTAGTTCATGCGAATCCGTCACTTCGATATGCGTATCTAGTTCGGCATTCTCAAAAATCTTTGCCAATTTATGGCGAATCTCCCCCATGATTATTACCGATTTTATGTTGCCTTGAAGCTTTATCGTGTCGATAAGCACCGAAAAATCAGCGCCTTTGTCGATACCACCTAGAATCAATATCTCGGGCTGGGCGAACGATTTTACGGCCGCAACCGATGCGGTCGGAGCCGACGAAAAACTGTCGTTGTAGTATTTGACGCCGTCGACTTCGCGGATAAATTCGATGCGGTGCGGCAAAGATTTAAAATTTCGTAGGCCAACCTCGATATCAGCGTCCGATACATCGTACGCTTTAGCAACAGTTATGGCAGCACAAGCATTCTCGACATTGTGATTGCCTAATAGTTGCAGAGCTTGAGTTGAACAAATTATGTGTTCGTTTTGACAAAATGACAAATCTTTGGCATAGACTCCCCCATCATCTGGAACACCGTAGCGGACTGCTTTGCCGTTGCCCGATGATTCGGCGATTTTTCGCGAATAAGCGTCCGTTGGATGAAACACGCAAATGTCATCCGGTTTTTGAAAGCGCCGGATATTCGTTTTGGCGTTTACGTAATCGTCAAAATCACTATGCACATTCAGGTGATCGGGCTCAACCAATAATACTACGGCTACGTGCGGCGAACGTTCCAGATCCCATAGTTGAAAGCTGGATAACTCAAAGACGACGATATCGTCGGCTTTGATTTCCGTCAAAGAATCGAGCGCCGGAACTCCGATATTGCCCAGCAGCCATACTTTTTTGCCGGCCGCTTCCAGGATACTGGCTATCAGGCTGGCGGTAGTCCCCTTGCCTTTCGTACCAGTAACACCTATTATTTGCGCCGGACACTTTGCAAAAAATTCATTGGTTCCAGACCAAATCTTACCGTTGGTTTTTATCTTGCGCGGCGATAGGCCTGCCGTGCGGATAACCAGGTCGAAATCCTGAAGTTTATCAAAAGCATCGTCACCGATAATCGTATTGACTCCGGCAGGGATATCACGATCCGGCTGTTGCTGATCGACAATAGTAATTTCGTTATTTGGATCAGCCGACCAGTAGCGATAATTTGATTCGCCTTCTAGCCTGAAACCAGCGATTGCAATCTTCATCCCGTTAGAACTCCCAAGTAGCGTCTGCTTTATTCATGCCTTACATTACATCTTTCATTTTCCCGCTCAAACGATAAATACTTTTTAAAGTTTTAACGGGATTCATACTACATAGTTTAGCGCGGTTCGAACAATGTTGCCACTTTATCATTCAAATCGACAAGTTCCTGGCGATCGCTGCTGCTGACGGCAGCTAGTACCCATTTGTCCTCGTTAATAAAACCGCGGGCCGTTTCGACCATGCGTTCAAGTGTGACGTTTTTAATCATTTCCGGCACCCGTTCGTAATCCTTGATAAAGTCGTCGGCAAAATAACGCCCTGTATAAAAACCACTGATTTGCGAAACGGTTTGCGCCCCCATTTGATAGCGTCCAAGGGCAAACGATTTAGCAGCGTCCACCTCTTGTTCCTTAATATTGCCATCCAGAACGTTTTTCAATTCACGAACGATAATGTCAAAAAGCTCACCAGCTGCTTCATGATTGACCTGCCCGGTAATGTCCCAGCCGCTGTCATAAAACCCGGTCGCAGCGTAGGCATTGACGTTATAAGCCAGCCCCTTGCGTCGAGCAGCTCCAAAAATACGAGAATGCATGGTGCCGGTCAAAATATGGTTCAAATAGCGCATAGCATCCAGCTCCTCGTCGTTCAACTCTCTAGGGATAGCCATGAATAAACCAAAAGTCAGATTAGTCGCGTCTTTACGGCGAATAATCGTCGGTGAGGCCTTTGTCAGAACGTCATGAGGCACTTCAAAACGCTCGCCTTCGTGCAAACCAAAATCTTCGATTTGTCGTTTTATCTCGGCTTTACGCCCCGACAATTTGCCAGCAATAACGAAACGCAGGTTGCGTGTCGTATGAGTACGACGATGATGTTCGCGGACGTCAGCCAAAGTAACTGCACTGATAGTCGGCAAGGATTGGCGATAAGTCAGTACGTCCTCGCCCAAAAGTTGCTGGACTCTCGGCCATAAAATTCGGTTATGATCATTTAAATAATTTGTTAACTCGCTGCGAACATTACCCTTTTCGGCGGCCAGTTCAGCTTCGTTGAATTTTGGTTGGCAAATCGCCAACTTTTGCAAGTCAAGAATCCTGTCCCACTCAAAATCGGCGCAGTCAGCCTCGTAAACCATCGATAAATCACTGGTATAGGCATTGCGATAAGCACCGTTTTTAGTAAATTCAAACTCAAAATCGGATTCGTCTTTGAAACGCGCGTTAGCTCCGAACGCCATATGCTCCATGATGTGAGCTACTTGTTCGATTTTTTTGGATTTGACATAACGGTTACCAGCCCGAAATTGAAATTGCATACTCATCGTCGTCGCGTCCGGCACATCAATCAGAAGTCCGCGTGCACCATTTTTAAGTCGTACCTCCTCAACGGTATGCTTCATATACCAATTCTCTTCCTGCCAACCCTTTACTTACGTTTATTTTTGCGATTCTGACGCTGCGCTTTCTTTTTCTTGCGGGCCATATTTCTTCTTTGGTTAGCGGTCACATGCGCCGAAAGCGCCTTTTTGACACTGAAGTCACTGTCGCGATTTTCCTCGCCGCCGGTGATTTCGTTGACTCCCCTTTCGACCGCATTCTCCGCCAGACGCGTTAGCTCGGTCTCGAAATCCTCTTCTTTGGTTTTAGCGATGACATCACTTCTGCGAACATGCGTTACAGCCCGTAAAACTTCGTCGCGCAAAGTCGCCTGCAGACTGTCGAATAATTTTTGTGACTCACTGCGATATTCAACCAAAGGATCGCGCTGGCCGACACTGCGCCAATGGATACCTTCGCGCAAGTGCTGCATGTTCTCCAGGTGCTGCATCCACAAAGTATCAAGTACCTGCAAATAAACCTCGCGCTCGATTTTGCGCATGACTTCGGCACCGAGCTCGTCTTCTTTTTCAGAATATAGTTTTTTAACTTCTTTTGCGGCAGCCTCAAACCTGGCTTTGTCTTTCTTTATCTCTCCGATTGCGGCGATTTTATCATCAGGCAGCGGAAAGATGGCTTCGAACTCCTCGGCAAATGCTTTGTTATTCTTAGCCGGAACGACCGTCAAGTGACGCAGCTCCGACTCGATCAAATTATCGATTTCCGGTTTGATATCTTGGCCTTCAAGAATTTTTCGGCGCATCGTATAGACTACTCGACGGTGACGATTGATGACGTTGTCGTACTGAACGACGTTCTTGCGGGTATCAAAGTTAAAACCTTCGACGCGTTTCTGGGCTGCTTCCAGGGTTTTAGAAACCGCTTTATTTTGGATAGGCGTGTCTTCATCGACACCCAATCTGTCCATCAGACTGGCAATTCTTTCGCCTTGGAAAATACGCATCAAATCATCTTCGGTCGAAACATAAAATTGAGTTTCGCCCGGATCGCCTTGGCGACCACCACGTCCGCGTAACTGATTGTCGATGCGCCGCGATTCGTGCCGTTCCGATCCGATAACTACCAATCCTCCAAGTTCAACTACACCCTCGCCTAGCCTGATGTCAGTACCGCGGCCGGCGATATTGGTCGCCAAGGTAATAGCGCCTTTAAGGCCGGCTTTTTCGACGATGGCCGCCTCGCGTTCGTTGTTCTTGGCATTTAAAATTTCGTAAGGGATACCTTCTTTGTCCAACCAAGAAGCGATCAACTCGTTCTTGGCAATCGAAGCTGAACCTACCAACACCGGACGGCCGGCGGCGTGATATTCGGCAATCGCTTTAGCGACGGCTTTTAGTTTTCCTTTTTCGGTCTTAAAAATCAGGTCCTGTTTGTCATTACGGATTAGCGGTCGATTCGAAGGAATCTGAATAACGTCCAGACTATATATCTGCTGAAATTCCTCGGCTTCGGTAAAAGCCGTACCGGTCATGCCGGCTAGTTTTTTGTAAAGACGGAAGTAATTCTGGAACGATATGGTCGCCAAAGTCATACTCTCTTCCAATATCGAAACACCCTCTTTAGCCTCGATGGCTTGGTGCAGACCTTCGTTGTAGCGTCGACCTTGCATCAATCGACCGGTAAACTCATCGACGATAATGACTTCACCGTCATTAGTAACAACATAATCTTTGTCACGTTTAAAGAGCGTCTGAGCCCTTAATGCCTGGTCCATATGATAAACCGAGCGGACATAATCCGGACTGTATAAATTCTTTATGCCAAGCATTTTTTGGACCTTATCGGTACCTTGATCACTTAGAGAAACGGTGCGGTGTTTTTCGTCCATGATATAGTCGTCTGGTTCCAATTTGGCCGCTATTTTGGCAAATTGCGTATAGCTTTCCTGGTTTTCGCCAACCGGCGCGCTGATTATTAGCGGCGTCCTAGCTTCGTCGATCAAAATACTGTCGACTTCGTCCACGATGGCAAAATTCAGATCTCGCTGACGCAATAATTCGACTTCGTTGACCATGTTATCGCGCAGGTAGTCAAAGCCGAATTCATTATTAGTACCGTAAGTAACATCTGCCTGATAGGCTTCTTTGCGCGTAACCGGACGTAATTTTCGCATCCTGGGATCGGTGTGATCTTCGTTGTCAAAATCGGGATCATAGACGAACGAGGCTTCGTTGATGATTACACCCGTCGAAAGACCTAAGGAATGGTATATGCAACCCATCCAGCCGGCGTCGCGTTGCGCCAGGTAATCGTTGACCGTTACGACGTGAACACCCTTACCTTCGAGCGCGTTCAAAAACACCGGTAATGTCGCGACTAAGGTCTTGCCTTCACCGGTTAGCATCTCGGCTACGTTACCCGCATGCAGGGCCATGCCGCCTATCAACTGAACGTCAAAGTGACGCTGGCCTAGGACCCGGTCACTGGTTTCGCGGACCAATGCGAAAGCATCCGGCAAAATCATGTCCAGTGTCGTGCCTTTTTTTTGTAATTTCTTTTTTAATACCTCGGTCTGCTGTTTCAGTTCTTTTTTGGACATTTTCCTATACTTGTCAGCCAAAGCATTTATGGCAGATACCCTTTTCTGCAAAGCCTTTAACTGACGAGCCTGAGGATCGCCAAATATCTTGGTTAGAACTTTATTTTTGTTCAACATAATTAATAACTGTCACTCCCTATTAGAAAAAGTTCTAAAGTAAAAATACTGCAAATTATTATACGGCCAGAATGACAATTACACAAGATACGGAATCTCTATAATTCACGCTCGAAGCTGCGTTTGAAATGGCTCATCACGCCGCGCCTACCGATGTGCGCGATGTTCGCTTCTTTGTATTCGCGTAATTGCGCTCGTATTTTAGCTTCGACGATATCGACCGCTGCTAACATATTGCCGGTCGAATCTTTAGCCGTAACTACCTTATCCGGAATATTAAGAATCACTTCAGCTTCGTATTTATTGCCATGGTCACGGTCAACCTGTGCTAACTTAACGACGGCGGAAGCGCTCTTGCGAGCATGTCTAGGCAAATATCGGTCAAGACGTCCTATCTTTTTGGTGACATACTTGCGCGTCGCGTCGTCCACTTCGTAGGCGATGCCGGTGATTTGTATTGATGTAATCATACTACCCTCCTATTTTGTTTAGTCGGTCTGCTTATATTATAGCAATAATCCGCTCCCCAGAGAATTCACTTCCAAAAGAAAAAGGACCCTAATTAAAGGGTCCGTAAGCGAATATACATTCGCTGCTCAAGTTTGGCCGTAGAGCTGCGGCAGGAGCGCGCGGTTAGTTTTCTTCGACGCAGTTGAAAAATATACCACCGTTCTTGCGGATAACTACGAAAAGAAAATACCAATTGTCCAAAGCAGGACTCTGTGAAGCGCCGGCAATCAGATAGCCGTCTTTTTTCTTCTTTCCGTTCTTGCGAAGACTTGATACGTACTTCTCAAGAATTACCGGATCGATTTGGTCATCGCTGATGTCAAAACGAATCACGGTCGTCGGCCCTGGATAACCTAATCTAGGACTCAATTCGCGTTCGCGACGCTTTCTCGATGAGATAGTCAGCGGCCCGTCATATTTGACAATGTGCCCAATATAAAATTTTATTTCATTTAGGGCCCAGGCGACCGCCTCGTCGTTAGTTTCCGTTTCCATGTTTTTTAAGAAGATACTTTCATCCATTCTTATTTCACCTCCTCTAACCCAAAAAGTTGGATTAAATTTTTCAAGGAATGGCTGACGGTTTATCCGTCACATAAGGTAAGGCACGTCATCGTATTTGATGTGGTAGCCATCACCTTCTATGCCGACCGGCGTCACAAACTTCCAGAAGTTCATATATCTCACTAATCCGTGAGGCGTATAGAGTTCAAAGTCAGCAGATTTCGCCGAAAGCGCATGAGTTAATACCGGGCATAACGGCCTGATTTCGGGATGCCCGATAAACGGACGAACCAATTCAGGCAGAGTGGTCGCAACAATAACGCCAAAGTACAGACTACATTTGAACAGCTTGATGATCTTTTCAATCGGTGTGCGCAGGTTGTATCCGTCTTTTACAATTATGGCGGCATCGCCGCCGGCAATTTTAGACAATTCCTCAAGTTCATTTTCATGCCTTGGCAATTCACCCAGACACAGAAAATACTTCTTCTCGTCCATTATTTGTCACCCCCTATTTTGTCCACGTTTTCCAACGGGCAACATATATAATATAACTTTTAGTTATATTAGTCAATAAGTTTGCTTAGAGGGTACTGCGGTTTGCCAGATACGGCCTTAAAACGGTTGGGATATTTACCTTTCCGTCAGCCGTTTGGTTGTTTTCAATAATAGCAATCATGATGCGTCCCAAGGCAAAGGCCGTGGCATCGTTGGTGTAAATCAGTTCCAAATCGCCCGATTCGCGGCGAACGCGGGTATTCAGGCGACGAGCCTGATAATCGGTCATGTAATCGGCCGTATGGGTTTCGCGGTATTTGTCTTGTCCCGGCAACCAGACTTCGATATCAACGCCGCTGGCGTTAGGTTTACCTATATCAAAAGTGCACTTCCTAAGTACCCTGTACGGTAAATTCAGCTGCGTCATCAGATATTCTTGAACGGCCGAGAAAAACAGATGTTCGTTCAAACCATCTTCTGCTGTCGTAAAACTTTCCATCTCTAGTTTGTCAAACTGGTGCATGCGCAAAATACCTTCCATGTCTTTGCCGTAGGTGCCGGCCTCGCGACGGAAGCTTGTCGCATAGCCCAAATAACGGCACGGCAGGTCGGCTTCGTTGAATATTTCATCGGCGTGCATGCTGCCTAAAACATGTTCGGCACTGCCCTGCAACCACAAATCGTCGCCATCCAATTTATAACGGTCTTCGCGCGGTTCTAGCCTGTCCATAGCGTCGTAAAGGTCGGTGCGAATCATATATGGCGGTAAAATCGGTACGAATGGCCTTGTCGAAATATTCAAACCGGCCTTTTTGGTGATTTCGGTAATCTTAGATTCATCGGTCAAAGTGTCGATGACGAATTGGATGATAGCGAATTGCAGTTTGACCATGTCGCCTTTGATGTAGGCAAAGCGGCTGCCGGCGACTTTGGCGGCGCGCTCTTTATCCAGCCACCCGCGGCTATTCGCGATTTCAGCATGATTTTTGGGTTTGAAATCAAATTTCGGGATTTCACCGACGGTTTTCGTGACGACGCTTTCGTCTTCGCTTAGACCTACTGGAACGTCATCAAGCGCCATGTTAGGTACTTTTTTCAAAAGATCGGTATATTGACTGTCGGTTTCGGTAAATTGTTTTTCAACTTCTGTAAGTTCTTCCCTGATAGCCTTGCCTTCGGCTATCTGATCGGCTGTCGGCCTGGAACCCTTTGACTGATGAACCAGTTCGTTCCTCTTAGCGCGGAGTGCTTCGGCTTGCGATTGCAACTGACGGCGCTTGGCGTCTAAACCCAACAAAGTCTTAATATCAACGTCATAGCCTTTATTACGGGCATTTTGTTGCACCGCCTCGGCATTTTCGCGTATAAATCGAATATCTAACATGACATTATTGTAGCAGACTTCGCAAGGGATGTATTACCAACCACTTCCGCCGCCACCACCGCCGCCTCCTCCGGAAGAACCGCCGCCGCCCGATCCGCCGGTACCGCTGCTTGCACTCGAACTTGAAGCAAAACTGGATAACGATGAGCTGAACGCCGCCGCATTAAATACCGAAGTACCGACGAACCAGGTCGGCTGGACATTCTGCTGCTCATAATACTTTCCGAGTACTTTCGTCCATTCCTTTTCTTGATCGAATAGCACGGCGTACGGCAAGACCCTCTCGTACAAACGGACCAACTTGGCCGTATCATTCGTGTTAATCGGAGTTTTTTCGGCGCCTTGAGGGCTTTGTAGCACTTTTAATCTATCCTCCTCGCCAATTTTAATATAGAGTTTAAGGCCCTTCAGGTAATCGGATAACTCCCTACCCTTTGCGGATAACGGCTTCAGCGAGAACACCAGTGCGACAACAGCAAATATAATAATGAATATCAAGACTATTGTGGCGTCGGAGTAATTAGAATATATGATCATATTCTCGCTTAATAAATAGTTCGCTCCAAACAACATAGCTGACAACAAAACCGTCAGGCCGGCCATATTCAGTTTCATTTTTTTAACATCAATATAATATCCAGCGTCATCGGTCGTATGTTTGATAACCTCATACGATTCCCTGACACTGTTCATTAATTCGGCATCGTATTTATTCGGGTCCAGTTCGCAAGTAGAGCCTGATTTGCCGTCTTTGACCAATATGCCATCAATGATTGACTTTTCGTAACTGTTCGGTTCCAACCCTAAAGCCGAGCTTAATTCGCCATCTTTTGCGAACAAGGCATTGATAACGTATTTTTCATTGTCAGTAACATCTTTGTCCGATACAAGCTGCAGCGTATATTTCGGCTTCTGCCACCATTTTTTCTCATGCTCGATAATTTTAATTTTGTGACGAACCGCCAGATCAATGATTGCCGCCGACATCCAGTTTGCGGATTTACCAGCGATTATCGACGACAGCGGCACGTCGGCGCCTTTGGGGGGCAAATACTCCGGAACAATCGCATGAGTGCTTGGGGCAGCTCTGCCCTTTACGAACCTTAGATACAAGATGTAGCCCAAAATGCCAACGCTGACAATAACCATGAAAATCGCAAGGTATTTAGCATTAATCTCGACGTAAGTTTCTTGGTACGGTGAGAATGTATTAGCCTTAAAACCGACGGAGATAGTCATATTTTCGCCGGCAAGTAAGCTAGATACGCTCGCTGAAATAACGCCGTCACCAGATTTATCGATATCGCATCTATTAGTTGAGCCTTCGGCGCCGTAATAACAAGCCATTTTGCCATTCAAAGAGTCTGCGATACTTGGATTGATGTGCAACCGCGCCGTGACATTACTAAAAGTTTGCGACCACCCGGTCCCGTTTGTATCCCAATAAAACTCGTCGTCATTTGTGTCAGAGAAATATTTAGTCACATCACGCTGGGTATAGGAAATTACGTAGGTTTTTACACCATGGACATACACGTCCGCGTTGCCTATTCTGATGACGTTAAACAATCCGCTCCGACGAATTGAATATTCCAATCGATTACCCGATTGGTCCTGGACCGATTCGATTTCGACATTCGTCTTGTGCCCGTCATACGCAATCGGGATTGCTCTCTCGATTCCATGATTCTGATCATAAGCAGGAAATTCGGCCGTAATCTGCTCGACGGTTTTTAGCGTCGAACGGCCATCAATGTCTTTATCTAAATAATAGTCAGCCTGAAAGTCACTGATAATAAAGTTATTTACCGAAGAATCCGAGTCGTCCGAAGCATTCACTACATTCGGACCGATAATAATCAAAGATAACAAGAACGATATTACAAACCCCAAGAGAATTTTTTTCTTCATAGGGCAATTATAGCAAAACGTAGTTCCAGTATAATTCAAAAAACCTCGGGTCCTGCTTCGTCGGAATTCACTTCGGATATTCCGTTTTGACGCATGCGCCAAAAGCTTCATACCTTCGTTATTCCTCCTCTCACTTTAGTAAACAGCTAGAGCTTGGTTTACTAAAGTGCACCTACTTTACATCACCCGCGGAATGTTTTTTCTATAATTTAATTTCGGGGTAAATTTCGCGCGTTGTCGCGTCGGTTTCGGTTCGCATCTGTGGGAAAGGCACACCTTCGCGCGCCGTCACGCCTTCGAATACCCAAAATACGCGTTCGCTATATCCCCAACCGACGGCCGGAGGCATGCCGTACTCTAACATCTCGACATAATCGATATCCAGCATCATAGCCTCGGAATCACCCGCCTCGCGCATTTTTTGCTGTTCGACAAAACGGTTCAACTGATCGATCGGATCATTAAGTTCCGAGAAGCCGTTGCCCAATTCTGACCCGCCGATGACCGCCTGAAACCGCTGCACCGACCTGTCGTCATCAGGATTGCTCTTTGATAGGGGGCTGATGAATTTCGGCGTATTAATTAACCAAACCGGTCCGGCTACGTCTTTGCGAATATTTTTCCATAGTTTGTCGATACTGCGGGCGCGGCTTTCGGTCTGTTGGACTTCGAGCTTATTTTCAGATAACGCTTTCTTGATGTCTTCTATCGGGCTATCGTATACGTCGATGCCATACTTGTCTTTTATGACTTTGGCGTAATCCCAAATCTCCCATTCTTTATCCATGTCGACGTCTTTGCCGTCAATCGTAAACTGCAGCGTTCCAAAAGCTTGCTTCAATACATAGCGATACATTTCTTCCATGAACTTCATGCCGGCTTTCCAATCGGCGTATGCCCAGTACCATTCCATGGCTACATGCTCCGGCAGGTGTTCGTCGCTGTAGTTTTCGTTCCTGAAACGCGGGCCTATGTCATAAACTTTTTCATAACCTGCCCCGATTAAACGTTTCAGCGGTAATTCATGACTGATACGCAGATAAAAATCCTGATCCAACGCGTCCATGTGCGTCGTGAATGGAGTCGCGTCTGCCCCGCCTGTCGTGTGTTCCAATACCGGGACGTTGATTTCAATAAAATTTTTGTCGTTCAAGAAATCACGCGTCGCCTGCCAAAACTTGCTGCGCCGAATAAAGCGGTCACGCACATCTTGATTGACATTGATATCGACATAACGGCGACGCAAGCGCTCTTCTTTGTTCGTAAAGCCATCGATGGCGTTCGGCATGGGACGAAGCGATTTTGCAATCAGACGCAAATCGGCCACTTCGACCGAAATTTCACCGGTTTGACTTTTTATTACCTTACCTGTTGCTTCGACGAAGTCGCCGGTATCAAGCAATGGCAGTTCTGCCATGCCGATACGATTACTAGCCGCGTCAAGCTCCAATACGCCGTCTTTTCGTAAAAACAGTTGGATTTGGCCGCTAAAATCTTTGATGACAATAAAGGCCAGTTTGCCGAACTTTCGAATGCCGGTAACCCGGCCGGTAACCGTAACTGTCTGGTTTTCCATCTTGCCAAAGTCATTCGTGATGTCGGATATATCATTAGTCCGATGCGATTCAGCCGGATATGGGTTAATACCCAAATCCCTCAAATCCTTGAGTTTACGCAATCGCTCATCACGAAAATCTTGTAGTGTCGCCATTTGCTAAATTATAACATAATCCGTACATGACGAGTCTTGCGTCAATACCATTTCCGTTACATAATCTTTCTGCCGCCTTCGCCACGCACCCGCCAAAGACACTGCTTCACGCCAGGTCTGGACAAGGGCCCCGGCGCCTTGTCAGACTTGGCCTCCAGGGTGTCATTAGCAGTTGCATGCCGAATGCTTTGATTCTAATTTAGACCAACTACTTAACCTTAAAGCAGTGCGGCCAGCTGCTTGGCTAGGCCTGATAATAAGAGAGCCTCTTAACTTGCCGAAAATACGGGTTGTTTCATTCATTGCTCGTCGAGGACTTCCCGAGCCCAATTGTAATCAATTGGCGAAAGGGCGATCCCCGCTGTAATCGGCGGGGTCGTTCCGCAGACGACAAAGAACGAAGTAATCCGTATTTAACGCGAAAGTTAAGCCGGCTCTTGTTTATTAGGCCTAGCTAAGCAGCTAGCGGACAAGAAGAATAATTTCAGCTGACGCTGACGATTTCGTAAATAACTTCGCCTTTTGGCGTTTTGATAGTTGCCGTATCACCCACTTGCTTGCCATAGAGAGCCAGCCCGATCGGTGATTGATCGCTGATCTTTCCCTCTAAGGGATCGGCCTCTACTGGCCCGACGATCGAATAAAAGACGTTCTTTTTACCAACTTTCAGTTCGACACGACTGCCTAATGAGATTTTCGAATGGTTGCCGTTTTTGATAATTTCAGCATTTTGCAAGATATCTTCGATCTCAGAGATACGAGTCTCGACGATACCCTGCTCTTCGCGGGCAACGTCATATTCGGCGTTTTCGCTTAAATCACCGAAATCACGGGCTTCGGCGATTTTTTCGGCTATTTCGCCGCGACGGCCTTTCAAACCATCGAGTTCATCCTCGAGTTCTTTTCTGCCAGCAGCGGTGATCTTGTACATTTTTTTCATTAATTTAGGTTCCTCTTCTTATCATAAATGGTGCTTCCTAGAGCACCACGTGCACTACATATAGCGCAAATCCCACACATTTTTCTATTAGCTAGCTAAGTTTAGCAAGCAGCTGTTCGCCTGTCAATAATGATTTTTGGCCGTCATTTCGCGCAGTTAACTCGACCACGCCGTCACTTATTAAACGATCGCTTACGGTTACGCGATAAGGTATGCCTATCAGCTCGCTATCGGCAAATTTTTGTCCGGCATGTACGTCGCGGTCATCATAAAGCACTTCGACGCCTTTAGTTATCAACTCGTCATACAATTTGTCCGCGTTTTTGACGGCTTCATCACCGCCGATTCTGACTAAATAGACTTTATACGGCGCAATGTTTTCGGGCCAAATTAGACCCTTGTCATCGGCAAAAATCTCGGCGATTACGCCCATCAGACGGCTTACGCCAATCCCATAGCAACCCATGATAATCGACTGCTTTTCACCTTTCTCGTCGGCGTAATATAGTCCCAAAGCGTCGGTATATTTGCTTTCCAAATGGAACGTATTCCCTACCTCAACACCTTTTTTCTCGACCAGACTATTCCTATCCAGACCAAGTTTTTCAAGGTTTTCATCGGTCATAATCTCTTCGTTTATTGCGATTCGTTTGGATTCATCGACATAAATAGTATCTTCTCCAACCTCGCTGATGGTTTGGAATTCGTCCGAAAAACGAGGCGTGAATATCCCGCCATCGGCATAAGTCCGGTATGTGATGTCACCCAGCCCCAGCCGATCGTAGACCCTAAAGTAAGCCTTGACGATTTTTTCGTATTCCTCTAAGTGCTGATCCTGATCGCGACAGAACGTATACATGTCTTTCATCAAGAACTCGCGTCCTCTTAACAGGCCGCTTTTGGCCCGCAGTTCGTTTCGGAATTTGCTTTGAATCTGATAGACCGAAAATGGCAGATCTTTATATGAACTGACATATTTACTGACAGCATCGACGATCGGTTCTTCATGGGTCAAACCAACGCCTAACTCGGTGCCGTTAACCAATTTGGTCTTGAACCAATTGTCGACTTTTTTGTCATCCCAGCGGTCGGTCTTTTCCCAGATGTCTTTTGGTTGTAAAACGGTCATCATCACTTCTTGGCCGCCGACAGCATTCATCTCTTCGCGAACTATATTCTTGATATTCTCTAACACACGCAAGCCTAGTGGCAGATATGCGTAAACGCCGGCCAATTCCTTATGTATGAAACCGCCGCGAATCAACAGCTGGGCATTTTTTGCAACCTCTTCGGACGATACTGTTTTGCTGGTTTTAGAAATCAATTTCGTAATACGCATACTATCCTCCCAGTGTAGTCAATAATATCGGATTAATAAAGAGTATGTAAAAAGCGACACCGTTTTTCGTCATATGCAGCAGAATCGGTGCCCATAGGCTACCGGTTGATTCCCTGAGCGTACAAAGGACGATACTTAACGCAAACGTATCGACTATCAGATTTGGGTTACCATGCAAAATTCCGAAAAGTAAACTTGTCACCAGTACCACCACCCAAGCCGGAAATGATTTTCGTAATTTTCCGTACATATAACCCCTGAATAGGATTTCTTCAGCAACAGGCGCAATTACGACCAATGTAGCGAATGCCAAATAATATTCAAAGTTTCTGGATATCTGATCAAAACCGACGTCCTGTACTTGGTCGAGATCGAAACCAGGCCAAATTTTGCTGGCCAGCAGTATTAAAAGTGAAGACAAAATCAAATATATAACAAATGCTGCCGGAGTGATGAATATATCAGTCCAAGTCGGCAGCCCCTTAAAGCCCAGATCAGCCAGATTGACCCGACGTTTTTTTACTAACCAAGGAATACCTATAACCAGTCCAAGCGAGACAATGTACAAAAACGCGGCAAACGTCGAATTCAGAACCGCTTCGTTCATCGACCCTAACGGTACGCCAAAAAAAACCAGCAACTTAACTAAGCCGGTTACTAAAAACGCGGCCGTAAAAAAACCTATCACCACCCACGCGGGTATGATGACAAGTTTCCATAATTTAGAATAGTTTCGCGACATCGGCTATGGTCACTAATAGTATTAATCCCATCAGGAATGAAAAACCGAACGCCTGGATCTTTTCCTCTAACTCTTTTGACAAGTTTTTCTTCGAAAGCCTAAACAGCGCCGTCGTTACCCATCTGCCACCGTCAAGTGCCGGTATTGGCAAGACATTCATGACCGCTAAAGTCAAAGATATGATAGCCGTTAAAAATACCAGCTGTGTCGCACCGGCCTTCTGAGCGGCTGGGAAAATCGTGCCTAATATACCGATCGGTCCGGCTACGCTATCTCCCACTGTTTTCAAATCCGAAGACGCTTTGGCGCGAATATCGGCGCTGGGATTTATCAGCGAAATTAGTCCATTGAATAAATTGCCGACGACATCACCGATACCCTGTAACGTTACCCATGTGAATTGCATCGAAGTGACTACGCCGACTATCGGAGCCGACCAAGTCGTTTTGATCATATCGCGCTGACCCAGACCTGCCCCGAATATCCCCGTAGCAACGTCCGTACCCAAAGTGACTTGTACTTTATTTTCGACGCCTTCGCGGCTATATATTACGCTTACCGTCTTGCCCGCGTTTTGCCTGGAAATCTGAATTAGACTATCGATTGTTGGCACCTCTTTGCCGGCAAATCGCAATATGACATCGCCCGTTTGAATACCGGCTAATTGAGCTGCGTGATCCTTTGTTAGAGACGTAATTTCGACCGGCTGGTGAACAATCTTTGTGTCACCAGGGATAGTAAACTGATCTGATAAAATTTTAGGCAACCCGGTCCAAGCTAACATCGTAAGAAGCAAAGCAGCTATCAGCCAGTTGACCGCTACTCCGGCCAACAGTATCTTGGTTTTCCGCCAGAAAGTCGCGGCACCGTAATCGCCTTTTTTGTCGGCCGCATCGTGTTCGCCTTGTAATTTTACAAATCCGCCAAGCGGCAGCCAATTGAGCGAAAGCAATACGCCGTTTTTCAGCTTCTTTTTCCAGGCACGCGGCGGCAACCCAATGCCAAATTCTTCGACTACTACCCCATTACGAATTGCCGCGATAGCATGACCAAGCTCGTGCGCTATAACCAGCAACACCAGTATGACAAGACCAACGATAACTCCGATAACTATTTCCATTTATTTCCCAAAACGCCTAGAGCGTTTATTATACTCATTTATTATATCGGTTACGTCTTGTTTTGTCATGTCCGGAAACGTCTTGTCTATAAACAGCATTTCGCTGTATGCCGCCCGCCAAAGCATAAAATTAGATAACCTCTGTTCGCCGCTTGTTCGAACGATCAGATCGACTGGCGGTATTTCGGGCGCGTACAAGTTGTCGTCAATCGTCTCTGGAGTAATCTGCTCAGCCGGTATACCGGATTGAACAATTTTTTTAACCGCATCGACGATCTCCAGTTTGCCACCGTAGTTAAAACACAACGCCAAAGTCCCACCGGTGTTGTCGGCTGTTCGAGCTTCGGCATCATCAATCGCTTTTTTAATCCTTTCGCTAACGCCCTCGCGTGAGCCCAGAACTTTCAGTTTGATGTTATTCTCCTCAAATAAATGCAAGTCAGCCGTCAACATCTTTAGCACTAGGCCCATCAACTTATTGACCTCATCCTGACTGCGCTTCCAATTCTCGGTACTAAAAATATAAGCTGACATATACTTCACGCCGGCTTCAAGCGTCGCCTTGGCAACGTCTTGGATCGCATTATAACCTGCTAAATGACCTTCATATGCCGGCAAGCCGTGCTTTTTCGCCCATCTGCGATTGCCATCGACAATAAAGCCAATGTGTGTTGGTACTTTTAATTCAGTCATTAGATAGTAAGGATTTCTTTCTCTTTAGCTTTATATGTTTCGTCGACTTTAGCATTGGCGCCGGCTATCGCGATATCGATAAGTTTTTCGGCCCGCTTTGCGTCGTCTTCAGACAGCTCTTTTGCCTCTTTTTTGCGCTTGATTTCCTTGAGCGCGTCCTGACGGATATTACGCAAGGCTATCCTTGTGTCTTCGACTTTTTCACCCGTCTGCTTGACTAGCAGCTTGCGGCGCTCTTCGGTCAATGGCGGAACCGGCACGCGAATCAATCGCCCGTCATCACTGGGATTTAACCCAAGGCTTTGGTCACTGCGAATGGCGGCACTGATAGCCTGAATATTATTGGTGTCAAACGGCGAAATCAGCAGCATCTGGGCCTCCGGAGCGGTTATATTAGCCACTTGGTTTAGCGGCAGTGACGTGCCGTATACTTCGACCCTGACGCTGTCCAGCTGACCCGGATGAGCCCGGCCGGTGCGTATTTTTTTTAGTTCTTCGTCAAAGTGAGCAATTGCCTGCTCAAATCTTGTCTCGTATGGTTTAGTATCAAACATCGTAAAGTATATTATAGCTAAATTGACCGCGACAAACCAGATTTTTAGCAATCAACACCTATAGTCACCTATTGAATATATTTGATTTCAATCTATAATTAACCTTAAGTATTTTTAAAAGAGGCTCTAACAACATGGACGATGACCAATTGATGGTATTGGCTGAAAAATTCGTTGAAATCAAAGTACCGTTCGCCGACTCTTCATATAAAAAAGAGCTTGCCGGCGAACTTAGGTCAAAAATGGAGGAAATCATCAACCTAGAGTTGTTGTCTAATATGACTCCTGAACAGACCGAAGATTATCAAGTCCTGCTTGAGTCCGACAACACGACCGACGACGCGATTATTTCATATATTAAAAAATGTGACATCGACATTGATAATCTAACAGCGGCGGCACTAACTAAGTTTCGCGTGGCGTATCTGGGAGCCTAATCATGAACAATAGTCCGGAATCTCAAAACCAAGATGCCAAACCGACTGCCGTCATCGAAAGCAGACCGGTTATTTCAAGCGAATTGCTGGCCGAGGCTAAGAAATCAGTAGATAACGGAACAGCTACCGACGAACAAAAAGTCCTAGTCGAAGGCTACAAAGCCGGTGCCATAGCCACAGATAAGGCTATTGAAGGCCACTCTCCTGCTAACACCGACCTCATGGCTATGACACAAAGAAGAATCGAACGGCAGCAGGATGATATCGCGACGGCCGCAATGTGGGGACATGATACCTCTAAACAAAGACAAGAGCTTCAGGGCGACCTTGATATGAAGGGTTATTTGGACACGCGCGACTATAAGGACGAGAACGGTAAAATAATTCCTGGACAACCAAAGCCCCCTGAGCCAACCGCCGGAACCGAACCTGAACCTTTAGAACCCGTCGCCGAAAAGCTTTATGAAAACACGCCCATCGACGACCTGTTAAAAGCATGGGCTGATGCCGAAGACAACAAAGATAAAACCACTTCGACAAATATCCAGAACGAGCTACAGGATCGCTTGCTAAAGCAAACCAACATGAGCGAGGATTACAAGGTTCATTTGATTGATGTGCTGCACTCGGAAATGATGAAAAAACGTCAAGTGCCAAAACCCGCCGAAACCGAGCCCGAAATAAAAGCCGCCGATAAAGCCGAGGCGTCCGAAAAGCAAGTCCCGGGCTTCGCAAAACAGCCGCAAAAATCTGAAGAAACCGTAGAATCGTCCGAGCCCACGCCAGCTACTAAGGGAACAGACGAACAGCATGACCCTCATGGACTTGTCGAGGCCAGTTGGAAGTTATTAAATCCAGAACCTGCAGCCGACAAGCAAACGGCAGTCGAACAAGACAAGAGCCAACCGATAGGCATCGAACAGATTGATAAAATAGAAAACCAGGAAGTTCCCGAAGTTGATCCGCTTAAACCCAGGCCTGAAAAGGAGGCCACCAGCGTAACATCCCCTGCTGAATCCACTTTACAGACGGTTGCCGAGCAGCCGCAAGAACAAATAGAGGCCGCAACCCCCGAGGCGGAGCCGGCCCCAGCCGCACCTGAATCAGACGCCAACGAGAAGGATATATCTGCCGAAACCTCACCCGAAACCGAAGAACAGCCGGCTGACTCCGTTGCCGAAAAGAATGAAGCCGAACAACCGCAGTCAATGACAGACGTCGAACCTGACAATTCTCAACCGGAAACATCTGCAGATGAGAAAGACGAACAACTCAGATTCACAGCCGCCATCGGTAAGAACAGCTTGGCAGAATTAGTCCATACGGCAATGGAAATCGCCGACAAGGATCAACGCGAACGCGCCAGCGGTATCCGCGGGATTCTTCAAAAAGTGGCCGGTGCAATCAAGTACAGTTCCCTATTCAAGCAAGAGACTCAACGAAAACGATCCGAAGAGCTGATGTTCAAAGCTCTGAACAAGATGGAAGAGACCGGTAAAAGTTCACTGACTTTGGAACAGTGGCGTGAGGTTTTAAATAACGAGGGCATTACTTTCACTTCCGATCAGGAAACCGCCTTTTTAACCAGTATTTCCGAGCACTTGTTCACTGAATCCGAGGGCTTTGCTATGCACGGTAAAGGCGGCGAAGACGAGCCTCAAGAAATTACAGCGCTTCGATCCAATCTAAAAAGGACCGTCCTCGATTTTGTCGTCGCCGAAGGCGCCGAAGGCCTCAGTGACGAAGACCGGGCAAATTTGTTCAAACAATACACCAACGATATATCAATCCACGTGAATTCGTTCATGAACTTTAACCCTAGCTTTAAAAAGGAAGATATCGAAGTTTATGCTGACAACGCCAAACAATTACTAGAACGAAGCTTAGCGACCTATCGTCACGACGATGGCAAGGACAGACTTGACGCCCTGCTTAATGGCATGCGTATCGATGTCGGCCAAAGGCAACTTGGCGCCTACAACAATCTGAATACCGAACACGTTGAACGAACTTTGGCGCTTGCCAAGACGCATCGCATCGGCACGGTTATCGGCAAGACTTCATTCGTCGTATCTACCTGGGTAGGTGCCGGCGCGCTATCAAGCGGGCTTGCTACTTGGTCGGCACAATCAGTATCAAGCCGCGGAGTAAAAATCGCCGGGCTGACAGTCGGCAGCCTAGCCGGACCAGCAGGCGCGGTGGCAGGAATGGCGGCTGGCGCGGGATTGGCGGCAGCTTGGGGCAGATTATTAGGACGACGACGCGCTAGTGAAAACGCCGATCTAGCCGCAACTAGTATCGCCTATTCGGGCGACCGTCAAGCCAACGAACAATTTAGCAAGCTATCGCCCGATGCAATATTATATAAGGCCGCAAACGACACTTTGGGCCAATTTATCGAACAAAAACAAGGCGCCAACCCGGAAAGCACAGACTTGAATGATATTACTTTCAGGTCCGATTTAACAAACGAGGAGCTATTACAAGCTGCCGATGTAGTTGCCAGCCTGCAGGCTAAAGTCGACGTCGAAGACGAATATAATCGCAATTCACAAATATTCGCCGAACAAGAACGAAATCGCAGCAAATTCGCAAAAATGTTCCAATCTCAAAGCGATCAGGACTCACGCGCCCTTAACCTATTTATTGCCGAAAACAAATTTACTCACGATCAGGAGCGCGGCCAGATGATCAAGAAGCTGCGCGTCGTCGGGCAAGGTCTGGTTGATAAATATAGTCAAACACAAATCGAAATCCCATCGGGCGAAACATCCGGCGATAAAATCAGCGTTCCTCTCGAAAAATACCTAAGTTCAAGTTTGGTCGAACAAAGACTGGCAGCTATTCAACAGTATGAGGATTATCAGGACCGAGTCCAAGCTGAAATTAACAAGGCTGGGCGTAAAGGCGCCGCGATTGGAGGATTAGCTTTTGGCATATTCGCCGGAGCAAACGAACTGATAACGAACAGTAACGCCGATTCCCTCTCGAACATTTTTGGCAACCAAAAAGCCGGCGGCGAAAACTTGATGGCGCCGTTACCCGGTAGCAGCGTCAAAGGCGTAAACACTGAAATTCTGTCAGCCCAAAACTTCGGAAAATCCGGCGTCGAAATCAAAGGCAATCAGGCAATATTTACTAATTATCAAGGCGAACAAATCAGTGCTGCTTTGGACTCTAATGGCCAACTATCAGCCGCAGATATTACTAATCTCAAAACCAAAGGCATCGAAGTCAGCCAAGTAGTAAATTACGGAACTCGTGGCACAATGGGAGCTGATGAGGCCTTGCAACAAATGGGCGGCAAAAAGCTAAGTATAACGGAATGGTTAGATATCGGCACCGTAAATCCCAATGGCACGGAGCTTGGCGCCAATATAAACAAGCTGCCTGACGGCACCATCGAACTGACGCAAAGCGGCGGTATAGCTAGTGGCGACGGTGTCAGCGTCGACATAATGAATGCTGCTAAGAGCGGCAAAGTATTCGCCCGTGTAATGTCCGGTGACACCGCAATAACGATTCCGGGAACAGTTCAAGGTGACGCTGTCGTAGCAACAATCAAACCGGGAGATGCGGCATATTCACTCTTCTCGGACGGCGAACACCCCAAAGTACTGACCGACAACTGGGGCTGGTCTTACGGTGACGCAAATGGTGAGAACAGCATATCGATATCAACGGTACTTGGCGAAGGCAACGAGAATATTTCGACCGTCATTCCGCCAAGCACGAAAATAAATATCGAAAATATCGTTATACCCGAAAACAGCCCGGCCGCTCCTGAAGGCAATGCAATTTTCACAGGCCCCGCAGTACCTCCTGGGACGCAATCAATCCTAGGCGCCCGCCAAACTGAAAATAATCCGAGTCGGGATACCGAACAACCTTCAGTTCCGGAGCCGGAGACAGCACCTAATCCTGCACCAGCCCCTACACCCAGTCCATCCCCCGCTCCTAGCCAGCAATCATCAGCCGAAAGAAGAGTCGAAGCAACCAGCACACCAATAATCGCTCCATCGGCAGACGGCCAACCTATACCGACTTTGAATGTCGTACGAATCGAGCCTAACGGCAATTATAAAGTTCTCATGGGAGATGGCGAAATCGCTACTTATCCCAATCTATCGATGAAGGAATTACTGGCCAAAAAAAAGGTTAGACTAAATATGCTATCACAGCAAAAAAATGCTGCTTAATTAAAATCGAGCCTGGATACCCAGGCTCAATTAAATGGTGATCACCCTGTAAAATATTATTCGCTGACGCCTAACTCTAGTCGTTTAAATTGGCGGATAATCAGGTTCTCGCCGGTTTTGGCAATGTTTTCTTTGACGAAATCGGCAACGGTTTGCTTTTCGTTTTTGATGTAAGTTTGGTTCATCAGAACTTTTTCGTCGAAATATTTCTTGACTTGACCGTCAACTATTTTCTCAGCGACAGCAGCCGGTTTGCCTTCAGCTTTGACGCGCTCCTCGGCTTCTTTGCGAACCCGCTTTATTTCGGCAGCCGGAATGTCGGCTTCCGATACGTACTGCGGTGACATTGATGCAATTTGCAGAGCAATTTCATGAGCGAACGATTTAAAGTTATCGGTCCGCGCTACGAAATCGGTTTCACAGTTAACCTCGACGATGACGCCGATGCGCCCGCCGTGTACATAACCATCAATGATACCTTCGCGGGCTTCTCGCTCGCCTTTTTTCTCGGCCTTGGTTACGCCTTTTTTACGCAAAACCTCTAGAGCCTTATCAAAGTCTCCTTTAGCCTCGACCAAAGCAGCCTTAGCGTCGGTCAGCCCGATGCCGGAAAGTTCTTTCAGTTTTTTAATATCTTCGATTGAAACGCCCATCACTTATTTCTCCTTTTTGGCGGCTACTTTTATTTCATCCGACTTTTCAATCGGTTTAGCGGAGACCGCTCCTTTTGAAATTGCCGCACGTACATAATCCAATATCAGCTGAATACCTTTGATAGCATCGTCATTACCAGGGATTACGTAATCGATCAGTGACGGATCAGCATTGGAATCGACGACTGCGATAACCGGAATTTTTAATTTGTTTGCTTCTTTGACAGCGTTCATATCACCGATAACATCAATGACAAATACTGCGCCAGGTTTGCCGTTTAAATTCTTAATGCCGCCGTATTTGATATTCAGCTCATCGATCTCTTCCTGAAAACGCTGGACTTCCAATTTGGAATAACGCTTTTCCAAATCGCCCGATATCATACGCCTTTCCAGATCCTTCAGTTTTTTGATTTGTTGGTTGATAGTCGAGACATTAGTTAATGTACCCCCCAGCCAACGTTCAGTGGCATAGGGCTGGCCCAAAGCCTCGGCTGTTTCGCGGACCATATTTTTGGTATGTTTTTTCGTCCCGACAAACAGAATTTGCTTGCCTTTTGACGCAACGGCGGTCAAGAACAGCAACGCAACTTCCAGCGCTTCAACCGTCTTTTCCAGATTGATAATATGGCTATCCTGCCTTTTGCTGTGGATATATGGCGCCATCTTTGGGTGCCAGTGCCTAGTTTTGTGTCCGAAATGGACGCCGGCTTCAAATAAAGCCTTCATATCGACATCTGTCATATGATATAAACTCCTTTTTCTTCACCTGCGCGCCCGATTAACTCGCCTTACACGAAATTGTCATTTACAAGACTGGATATGACCGAGCGAAAACTATTTTCTCCGAATGAAGTGTACCTATTGGATACATTGAATGAGGAAAAAATGTTTGCAGCCGGCCATATATCTGTCTGGTGATTGACTAATTTTGCGTAAGCCGAGTTATAACCAGGAGTTAACCGCGCAGGTTGCTTCGTTAAAATTGATTACCCAGAAATTATATCACTTTAACTAGTTAATTTCAACCGAAACCCTTCAAACTATTATTAACTTTGATTAATACATCAAGCCATTTTATTAAATAGGCAGCAAATATTAACACTATCGCTAACAAAACAAAATACAGCACTCTCTTTATTATCTTTGTTTTTTGCAAAGAAGCACTTTTTACGTCTTTATTTTCCATTTGCGTTTGTACCATATTACCACCCCTCTCCATATTAGACTTTATCGCTCTATCTCTTGAAATCGGAACAGCAAAACTGACGTGGCGACTGATAAAATTATCGCAAAAACGATTATCAGCAAAGGCGCTAGCAAATCGTGGCTCCATCCGTTGGCCACTACATCCTTGTAGTTTGAAAATATCAGATTCGGCGAAAAATCTTTGATCTTATCAAACAGACTGAATATCGTGCCGAACAAAATGAAACTTATAAACCCGATTCCCCCGGCGGCGATAGAATTTTTTACGAACGTACTGGCCAAAATCGTGATCGAAACAATCATTAATACATACAGCAGCACGTTGCCGGCCATAATAGAAAAGTTTACAAAATTAAAGCCCGAAAAAACCGAGACCGTATAAAGGTAAAAAATCAACGAGGCGCTAGCGAAAATCAATCCGATACTGACAAAATAACTTACGAATTTAGATAAGACAAAATTAGTTCGAGAAACCGGTTTTGATAGCAACATCTCTAGCGTCCGCCGGTTTTTTTCATCAGCCACTGCGCCGGCGACAACGAAGACTATCACCAACAAAGCTATCTGACTGGTGTTTTTTATGAATTGATCCAATGAATCGACATAAGTCGGTTCTGGCAGATTGATAGTCATACCTGGGATCGATATGTTTTTTAACAGCTCGGGTGTCAGTTTCGCGAATATCGGCGAAGCTAAGGCCACGAATAAAAACACTATGACCAGTATCAATATTTTCTTTGTCCGCCACTGCTCTAACAAATCCTTTTTGATTAAAACCGTCAAGTCACTCATTTTTTCGCTCCCAGCAGTTCGATAAACAAATCTTCTGTTTCCGGCAAACTAAGCCCATATTTTAATACCCCGATTCCCTGCTTTGCAAAAAAATGCAGCGGAATATTATTATTTACCACTTCGCTATCCGCTAGCCAAATCCGGACCAGCGTACCGGTCTGCTCTATCCTCTTGACCCATTTTTCATTCTTAACTTTTTGTAAAATACCATGCGGTTCGCTTGCGAACTCTACTTCCAAAATCGGCGAGGCATACTTTTCCTTCAACTCCGCTAATGGCGATGAAACAACAAGTTTGCCTTGGTTAATTATCACGATGTCATCGCATATCTTATCAACGTCAGACAGAATATGAGTCGATAGCAGCACTGTCCGATTCTTTTTTAACTTTTCGATGACATGAAGTACTTTTTTGCGGCCAATCGGGTCAAGCGCTGAAACCGGCTCGTCCATAATAATGACGCTCGGATCGTTAATAAGCGCCTGCGCAATGCCCAGCCGCTGTTTCATGCCATTCGAATAAGCCGCGACCAGCTTGTCTTTTGCGTCCAGTAAATCGACGGTTTTAAGCAGTTCTTGAATTTTCGCCGCTTTAGCATTTTTGTCCACATTCAATATATCGGCCACGAAATTCATATATTCATAACCGCTCATCCAAGGGTACATTGAAGGCGCTTCCGGCAAATAGCCTACATTAGTATTAGCGGATGAGCTACCGAACACTACCGGACTTCCCGAAATAGATATACTGCCCGATGTCGGCTTTGACAAACCGACTAACATCCTGAGGGTCGTGGTCTTGCCGGCACCGTTCGGGCCTAAAAACCCAACGACATGGTTCTTTTCAACACTGAAACTCAAGTCATTAACGGCCGCGAATGGCCCGAACTTCTTGGTCAGACTATTTACGACAATAGCCGGCATTATTCCTCGCTACGCCCGACCAGAAAATAAATTGCCGGCCCAACGATTTCACCCAAAATTATGATGACACACCAGATGACTGCCGTCAGGTTCTTAGTTTTACCAGATTTAACCTTGAACAAATCGTACAAAGCGTAGATCTGGAAAGAAAGTTGAACGACTATCAGCGGCCAGACTATTTTTAATAAATCAATTACCTGCGCTGAATCCATAACGATAGCCCTTGTTTATGTATATAGTATAGCAAATATAATAGATAATCTGAGCCTCAAAACCCTAACCGCGGGTGACTTAGCTGTCCAGCGAACGGCGAGGCAGGACCCGAGGGGGTTTTGAGAATCAGGCTGAATACCTTTGACAAATACCAAGAAAACAGATACAATAGTCCCGATTATGAAAAAAGATTTACACCCAACCGACTATCGACCTGTCGTCTTCAGCGATGAAGCCGCCGGTTTCGCGTTTTTGACTCAGTCTACCGCAAAAAGCAATGAAACTATCAAATGGGAAGATGGCAAAGAATATCCGCTAGTCAAAGTGCATATTTCATCGGCCTCTCACCCCTTCTTTACCGGTGAAGAAAAGATCATCGACACCGAAGGCCGCGTCGACCGCTTCAAAGCTAAATTTGCCGCTGCCGAATCACGCAAAGTCGAGCTTGCAAACAAAGCCAAAAAAGCCAAGGCAAAGCAAATCAAGAAAAGCGAAAAATAGCTACGATACTTCAAGGAGGCTATCTAATGATGGCCTCTTTTTTGTTACAATAAATAAAGGAACAACTAATGGCAAAAATTTCACTCAACATACCTGAACTTCAGCGCGAGCAAGACGAGCTTGTTTCATTTTTGTCATCACCTTCGGCCTATACCGACCCGGAATATTCCGTCAAAAATAAGAGACTGGTCGAACTGGAAAACATACTAAAAAAAGCAACCCTGCGTCAAACTTTCGAAAACCAGTTGTTCGAGGCCAAAGAACTAGCTGACGGCGACGACGAGCTAGCCGAAATCGCCAAGCAGGAAGTCATTGACATCACCAAACATCTAGAGCAAATCGAAAATGAACTGTTTGCCATGCTGACGCCAAAAGATCCCAATGACGATAAAAACGTCATCGTCGAAATACGCGCCGGCGCCGGCGGCGACGAAGCCAGCTTGTTTGCGGCCGAACTATATCGAATGTATTTACGCTACTGTGAAACGCATTCTTTGCGAACCGAACTTATCTCGGAAAGCATTAATGACAGCGGCGGATACAAAGAAGTGATATTCGGCGTCAAAGGCGACGCTCCGTATTCCAAATTAAAATTCGAGTCAGGCGTCCATCGCGTGCAACGCGTTCCGATCACAGAATCGCAAGGCCGCGTCCACACCAGTACGGTTACTGTTGCAGTATTGCCAGAGGCCGAAGAGACCGATATCGAAATCAACCCTAATGATCTTAGGATTGATGTATTTCGTGCCGGCGGACACGGCGGCCAGTGCGTCAACACGACCGACAGCGCCGTTCGCATCACTCACCTTCCGACAGGTATCGTCGTCAGCAACCAAGATGAAAAATCTCAGTTCAAAAACAAAGACAAGGCCATGAGCGTGCTGCGCAGCAGATTGTTGCAGCGAAAAATCGACGCCGAACAGGAAAAATTGGCAACCGAACGCCGCAGCCTGATCGGATCCGGTGACCGAAGCGAAAAAATCCGCACCTATAATTTTCCACAGGATCGTATAACAGATCATCGTATCGGATACTCGCGCAGTAATATCACCGGCGCTATGAACGGCGAAATTGATGACTTAATCGGGCAGCTGCAAAATTATGAGCGCGAACTCATTGCCTCAAACGCCGGTAATTAAGGATTGGCTAGCCGATGCCACTCGCCGTCTGACTAGTGCCGGCATACCGAACGCTCATCTGGATGCCGAGGTTATTTTGGCCTATACCTTGCGTGAAGACCGCACTTATTTACATGCTCACGCCGAACAAATAATTGACGCTCATCTTTGCGAACTAGCTAGTTCCAGACTTGATTTGAGGCTTGACCGCGTTCCAATCGCCTATATCATCGGCTATAAGGAATTTTACGGTCGGCAATTCATGGTCAACTCGGCGACCCTAATCCCCCGCCCGGAATCCGAAACTATAATCGACGTGCTCGGTGATATCCTAGGAGAAACCGAAGGTTATCAAAACCAACATTTGAAATTAGTCGACGTTGGCACAGGTAGTGGCATCCTAGGCATTACAGCCAAATTAGAATTTCCAGATCTTGACGTCACGCTTTCGGACATCAGCAAACATGCCTTGAAAGTTGCCCGTAAAAATGCCAAGCGACTGTCTGCAAAAGTCACTGTCAGACAAGGCGATTTGTTACAGGAATATGCCTTGAAACCGGATATTATTATCGCCAATCTGCCATACGTCAATCGAACATGGCAAAGATCTCCCGAGACCGATCACGAACCGGCCTTGGCATTGTTCGCGGATAATGACGGCAAGGCGACCATCGAAAGGCTTATCGCTCAGGCAGGATCATCCTTAACAACTTACGGCTACTTGATAATAGAAGCCGATCCTTCACAGCATGATTCACTAATAGAATATGCTATCGGGCATTCATTCGAACCGGTCAAAATAGCCGGTTACGTAGTCGCTCTTCGGTTCGTGCCATTTAAATAATCGTTTTAATTTCGTTAAAGAATAAAACTAGCCAGCCGATCAGTAATATCGTAAAGACAAGCGGCATCAAAATATCGGAGATACGGATTTTTTGATGATGATAATAAGAGTCATAGGCTTTGTAGGCTATTAGTCCGAAACATAGCATGGCGATCGATACCCTAGGCAGTAAAATGTTCGCCAATAGTGGCAACCTGTAAGCTATCGTCCAATGAAAGGCTATCCAGCCGATTTCAGCCGATATCAACCCCCAGACAAGGCTAAGCAGCATGACGTGATCTTCGTTGTCGTAGTTATTTAAAATATGCCTAGCGGATGCATAACCTACCAGCCACATCAGTAAAATCACCGGTGACGCTATCCACCCGTACGCGACAGAATAGATGGCAGTAATACCTGTGAACAAGGCTACGCCGGCTTGAGCCGCTATATATACCCTCTTTGATTGCGGCTTCAAGAATAAAAGCCAAATGATATAAAGAACCGTGAATGTGGTTTGAGCGATTATACTTTGCGTATCGCCAACAACAGCCGGATTCGTGTTGTACAGAAACACAATAAAACTGACGCTGACAATAAAACTAACTAAATCGGCCTGAACATTCGCGAACCAAAATCTAGGCCTTACAGCCAGAACCCGCCATTTGCTCAGTAAAACCAGCGCCAGGGCCAGCCAAAACGAACCCGTCATGCGCACTATTAGCATCAAAGCCACCGCTAGGCCGATATTCAATACCACGTAAACAATTTCACTTAATAGTGAGCGACGTTTCCTGACAGTCTTAAGAAATTCCATATCTGTTACCAGTATACCACGACTAATCTACCAGACTAGTCTTCGGTCGCAACCGCCCCAAAGATTACCACGAACCTAACGTTGCCGTTAACCGTTACCGGCGGAGTTGTTTTTTTGATAGTCACCCCGAATTTGCTTGCCAGCTTCCCTGCCGTACCGGTATTTCCGGTTTCTATCTGATATATTTCTACCGCTTCATAAGTACCTTCCGGAGCGTTATCGATTGATACCACGTTATAGCCCGCCGCCGTTAGCTCATCGGCCTTAGTCTGACCCAAACCGGTTTGGCCTGTTCCGTTAAGAACCACTATCGGGGCAGCCTCTCGTATGACAGGATCACTCGAAAGGTTCTTTTGGATAAAGGCTTGAATTTCACTGTAGTCAAACATGCCCGCCGCAGGCATAACGACGCTGGCGCCGTTATAACCGCCGGTCTTGACCACCGAATCATCCTGACCAATCAAACTGATCGATTGGATGTCGCTGGCTTTGACTTCGTTCGCGATTTTCATGAGAGTCCGGATTTCGTCGGTTTGAATATTTGTCCGCAAATTATCACCTAAAGCGTCTATCAACTTGGTCACCGCACCCAGATTAGTCAATATACCAGAAGTCATCGCCCTGGTCTTGATGGCCATCAGAATCTTTTGCTGGTTCTTTTCGCGGTCGAAATTCGAGTTAGCAAGTCCGTATGTCGGTGCCGTATCACCCCTGGCCATGCCAAAATACAAGGCGTGCTCGCCATCCATATGATGAACGCCGTTGTCGTACTTAACTAAATAGCAGGTATAATTACAGTGCCAATCAAGGCTGCGATCCAATACCCCTGGCGCGCCGTTACTGCCCTGAACATCGACGTCAATACCACCGATAGCATCAACTGCCTGTTTGATTACGGTATGGTTGATATGAACGCCGTACTGGATATCAAGCCCAAAAATATCACCTACCAGTTTTTGGGTCCTTGCTAGACGGTTTTGTTCGGCCTGAGCCGTCGTACCAGCATCGGAACAGCTAAAGTAAGCGTTGATTTTACCTGAATAGCCTGAATAACAGGCTTCGCCGTATTCTACATACAAATCCCTCGGCACACTGAACATATATATGTTTTTATTCTTCTGATCGACACTGATTACCAGTATCGAATCGGTCAAATCAGCGCCATCATGGCCCGGATCATCTTCGGACGTACCTAATACCAAGAAATTACTGCGACCGTTACTATCGGTTTTTAACGGTTTGCTTTGGAATATGTTTACGATATTTCCCTGAAGAATATTGCCGCTCGCGGCAATGATTTTATAGACGGTATAACCACCGGCCGCCAGGGCCGCGGCTAGCGCAATGAAAATAATGAGTTTGATTGCAAAAAAGACTTTTTTGCGGGGTTTTTTAGGTTTATTATTCAGTTTCGCCAGACGTCGGCGCTGCCGTCGGCTAAGCTTTTTTGAGGTTCCTTTCGAATCATCGATGTTTTTTAGCGATTCATCAATATCCGAACGGCCCAACCCGTAACCGGTTTTCTGTTGACCCAAAGCCCGATCGGTATCAGCGCTGGTAGTATGGAGCGGCCTGTTTTCGAGCGTATCCAAAGAGACCCTTTGCGGCTGAACATCATGCAAGTCCCCTAGCTGATCACCCGACCGCCGAGGAATAAAACCATCAATTGATGAATTACGGTTTTTCATAGATATACTCATACTACTATACCGAACTTAAGAACATATTTAAACACCAGGAAACCATTAGCTTGTTGTTAAACATATATTAGTAAAACGGTGTATAGTAGAGACTACGCATGGAAGCAAGTTTCTTAAGACGCCATCCACTTATCAAAGATGCACTAAGCATTACGATTTTTATCATATGCGTCGTAATCGGTACGCTATTTATAAACACCTTCATTTTCCGCAGTTTCAGCGTTGTCGGACCAAGCATGGAAAAAACATTGTACACCGGTGACCGCTTGATAGTAGACCGCTTGCCTGTCACTTGGGCTCAGCTGCAGAACAAAAGTTATATACCCGAGCGCGGTCAGATAATAGTGTTTAGAAATCCGCGTTATACCGAAGGTATCGGTGATGAGTTCATTGTCAAACGCGTGATAGCCTTTCCGGGCGAACGAGTCGTCATCAAAGACGGACATTATGTCGTTTATAACAAAACTCATCCGGACGGCTTTAACCCCGACGACACCAACAACGGTGAACCTGGTAGCCCGACTAGCGGCACCGTCGACACGATCGTACCCACCGGCGAACTATTCGTCTCGGGCGACCATCGGCAAGGTACCTACTCTTTTGATTCACGCAACGGTTTGGGCACGATTCCGCTATACGACATTGTCGGACCGGTCAGTATCAGGCTGTATCCGTTCGATAAAATTCGCGTCTTTTAATCTTTACGTAAAAGTTTTTGCAAGCGATCGAATTCGATTTGATTCTTGAATTTAATCGTGATTTTACCGGCGCCTTTGGTATTTCTTTCGATATTAACGTCAGTCCGCAGGTAATCCTGCAAACTTTTGATTTGGGCTGCATAAGGTTTTTCGTCGCTTTGAGCAACCGATGAAAGAACGCTGCTGCGCTTTCTTTTTAGATCGACGATGTATTGCTCGATTTTGCGGGAAGGCCAATTTTCACGCACGATTATCGGTATGATTCTGTCCAACGTCGCTTCATCCAAACCTATCAGGGGCCTGGCTTGACCCTCGCTTAATCGCCCGTCGGCAAGCATCTCGCGGACGCTGGTAGGTAATTTCAACAAACGCATCGTATTACTAACGGCACTCTTTGACCGGTTGCCGACGCGCTGGCCAATTTCATCCAACGACAAGTTGAATTGGTCGCGCAATTTCAAATAAGCCGTGGCGGTCTCCATTACGTTCAAGTCTTGGCGTTGCAGATTTTCAATCAATGAGATCTCAAGTTTGTGCTGATCCGATAAAGTCCTGACAAGCGCCGGAATCTTATCAAGCCCCGCTAACTGCGAAGCCCTGAATCGTCGCTCGCCGGCGACAATTTGATAACCGCCCTTAAACGGGGCGACAATTATTGGCTGCACGACACCGTGCTCGGCGATCGATTCGGCCAAATCTTGGATTCCCTCTTCATCAAAATGTTTACGCGGCTGATCAGGGTTGGTTACTATTTGGTCGAGTTTAATCTGGCGTAACTCGCTGACCTGCTGGTCCTGAGCTGCCGTCGGGTCAAAAGACTCGTCCAATAGGTCGGTCGGAATCAAAGACTCGAAACCGCGGCCTAAACCTTTCTTAGATACTGACACGATTAATCACCTCCTTTGTTAGCGCTTTATAAGCACGTGCGCCCTTTGAAAACCTATCATACGCGCCGATTGGCAAACCATGGCTTGGCGCTTCGGCCAATCTGATATTGCGCGGAATAACCGTTTTGAACACTTTGCCTGGAAAGTGCTTTTTGATTTCTTCATGCACCTGGCCACTGAGGGTCGTTCGTGCGTCCATCATGGTCGGCAGAACGCCTAAGAGTTCGAGTGTCGGATTCATACCTTTACGTACCAGCTTCATCGTCTCGAGTAACTGACCCAACCCTTCCAAGGCGTAGAATTCAGCCTGCACTGGCAATAATACGTATTTGGCCGCGACTAGTCCATTGACGGTCAATAAACTAAGACTCGGCGGGCTGTCGATAATAATGACGTCGTATTCAACCCCACTAGCTTCGATAGCACTGCGCAAACGCGAAAACCGTCTGTCGGCCTGAGCTAACTGAACTTCGGTATTAGCGAGCAACGGCGTCGAAGGAGCGATAAAGAAATTTTCATAGGCAGTCCTTAACACTACCTGGTCCAAACTTGCTTTTTCCATAGCTACGTCCGCCATCGTCAATTTCAAATCCTGTTTGTCGATACCCAGGCCGCTAGTAGCATTACCCTGAGGGTCAAAATCAATCAGCAGCGTGCTTTTGCCGTTTTTTGCAAGGTAATAAGCCAAGTTGACAGCGGTCGTCGTTTTGCCTACGCCACCTTTTTGGTTGGTCACCGATATTACAATTGCCACGTGTTGATATTCCCTCTTCTCTTCCGCCCTATTATACTCGACTTAAGCGATATCGTCACCAGCCAAAATAGAAAACACCCGCCTTTTCTCGGCGGGTATTTTCATTTATTTTATCGAGATGATCTCGAGTTTTGAATATTTTTGGCGATGGCCGGTCTCTTTATGGACGCGCTTTTTAGCTTTGTAGCGGATTACGCGGATTTTGTCGCCCTTGACCAGATCTTCAACGACCTTGGCGGTTACGGTAACACCTTTGACGGTTGGCTTGCCGACCTGCGTTTTTTCGCCATCGATAACCAACAGTGCATCAAGCGTGAGCTCTTTTGTGCCTTCAGGGAGGAGGTCCACCAGGAGGGTCTCTTTTTCGGCGACAATAAATTGTTTTCCGCCGATCTTAACGACTGCTTTTGTCATTTATATGATTCCTTATTACTTTTTGCTAATCAACTGTAAACTATAACAGATACGGACTAGATTTACAAGCTATCGCCCACTACGACGTTATTGGCATGAAGCCAACCTTCGACACTGCCGGCGTCCAAGTATACGCCTTTTGCCTCGCTGACTTTAATAGAGTGCCCGTCCGCAACATATCGATTAATCGGTTCGATGATCATATATTCACCCGTATGCGGTATCTGCATATCTTTTTCAAAATAATCAAACAGCACCGAATCAAACAAGTAAAAGCTGGCATTATTAAGGTTACTTGGCGCATCTTCAAGTTTCGGCTTTTCGACGATTCGCACGTAATTATCGTTCTCATCTTTTTCGATGATGCCATAGCGCGGTACGTCCTCATCAGGTACCGGCACGCCAAGCAATCCGGATTTCAGACCGCTTTTTTCGACCTCGGCGATCAAATCCGCCGCGTTCGAACCGCCGTCCGTTCGGTAAAAAAACTGGTCGCCCATGATTACTAATACTTGTTCGCCTTTTTCTATGTATTCCCGACAAAGCCAAACAGGTACGGTCGTGCCGTAATGACCGCTTGATAAGTCCTGGTTAATGTAATGAAAATTAACGTTTGGAGGCGTAATTTGTGGTATGTAAGACGACTTATCGTTTGCGCGCAAATATTCTTCCAGATCTTGGTTCCTTGAATAATAATCCTTCAGCTGCCTCGCGCCATCACAGACGACAAAATAGATATCCGTGATTCCTGCCAAAATACAGTCTTGGACGACAAAATCAATTACCGGTATATTGCCGATTGGCAGCATGCATTTTTCTATCGCTTTGGTTATTGGCAAACGCCTAGTTCCATAACCGGCTACAGGGATAATTGCTTTTGTTATCGCCATATTTTTCATATTCCTTATTAATTATCAGGTGATTGTTAAATATTATATAATAACAGATTAAATTTGTCCACACTCGAACAAACTAATAACCGGGCCATAAAATATATTCGCCCAGTTATATTTCTAGGATAAAACACTCATGGATATAAAGCAAACACTTTCATTTTAGAGTGATTACTTTGATTATTTTGTCGTTTTTATAATCTGTATACGTTCTGACCGTCGTCATTGTTACGGTGTCTTCGGACTGCCGCGATAATCCACCAAATTATGGTTACAGTCAGTGCTATAATAGCCAGCCACCAGTACCAAGCCAGTCCTAACCACGACCAGACCGTACCCTTTTCAGTGTCGTCAGCCGCCGATTTTTCTTCCGTACTGTAGGCCGTCAAATTATCGTTCGAGGTATCCGTTGTTGTCGTAGCCGCGCCTAATACTTCGGGCGTGTTTTCGGAACTACTGGATTGTTCGGTTCCGCCAGTCGATGATGATCCGGAATTCGAACCGGTAAATATCGTAGCCACACCCAAGACCTGCCCAGCCGTCGTCTCGGCAGGAGCAATGACCGCAACTGTCCTTATTTTTTGTTCGGCGACATTCCCCGCTTCGTCCGTTGCGTTGTAATAAAGAGCATATATACCGGCAACCGTAGTTTTTACCGAACCTGTAACTATTACTGGCGATCCGTCATCAGTCACAGCCCCGGGATCGCTGAATGTCTGACTAGACGCAATCGCCACAGAAAGATCGCCATAAAGAGTTATTACCGGGGCGACAGCGTCTACCCATTGCGCATACAACGTCGTATTTGAGCTTAAAAAAGTACATCCCCTGCACTATAATAACCGCTACCATAACCGTCCGCCGACGTGCTCCAACCGTAAAATTTATAGCCGGTATTCACCAATCCATCCGTATTGTCTAATACTATTACACTATCACCTGAGGCATACACGTTTGAGTCAACCGGAGCTATACCGTCAGTATTACCATTACCATCGTAAGTAACGGTGTACTTAGTTATCGGGTCTGACTCAAGATTCGCAACTTCCCCGCCAGCAAAAACCGGTACCACCAATACGAATACATGTATAAAGAAAGAAAAGATTAACATCAAGAAAATCGTAGTTCGTATTCCGACAGTATAGCGTCTGGTCTTTGCTGCCCTCATCTTACGCTCCTCGAATATGTGCCTTCAATATATCTTTAGCGATATGATTTGTCAAACGAGATTTATATCTTACCGCGTTGCAATTCGTCGATTCGATCGTGGCCGAGTCCGTAATAATGGGCAATTTCGTGCCAAAGCGTGCGTTTGATCTGTTCGAATAGCTCGGACTGATTGTTTGACATCGCCATAAGCTGGTTTTTGAAAAGAGTTATCTTGTCTGGCAGCACCAAATTGTAGCCTGACCCTCTTTCGGTTAGTGGGATACCCTCATAAAGACCCAATAATAAATGCCGGCCATCGATATTCATCTTGCGCCGCTGTTCGTACGTCGGTTCGTCCGCCATGACGATAGCCACGTTTTCTAGCCCATTGATGTATTTTTGAGGCAATTCGTTCATTGCCCTAGTAATCAATGCGTCAAACTCGGCATCAGTCATATATTAAGTATTATAGCTGCTATTTGTCAGCAAACGTGAACCATTCGGGGTCGTCATGAATGTCTCGGACAACTTTGTCCCAGAATTCTTCTAGTGAATGCTCGTCGACTTGTTCGTCGAGTTCGATATCATCGTCTTTGACGTTGTGTTCATCCGGAATATCGTCGGACGAATCGTCTATTTCCTGAAATTGCAGATAGTTTAATAGCGACATGTTTGTATTTTTATTTCCTTATACTTCTATTTAAGCATAAACTTGAT
>CAZEGB010000008.1:0-34113 GCA_964511655.1 uncultured Saccharimonas sp. (SeqCode)
AGGTGGTGGTTTTTCTGACATACAAATCTCTCAACAATGTATATTGTTCTCGCAAGAGAGCTTGTTCTCGCAGTTCAAGTATTTAACTACTTGTAACTGTTTATGATTATATATCTAAATCGTCCAGTTCTGCAAGCTCTTCTCGGGTCTTTTTTGAGTAATCCGAATCGTTTTCCACAACTTCATCTGTTGTGTTCTTCACAGGCTCGCTAACCTGAGCATCTGATGGTGTTGCAGGTGTTGAATTAGATGATGTCGTATAGTTTTCACGTTCATCGTCATTATTGACGATTTTCAGGTTATAACGAGCATCGTTTTTGGTTCCAAGCGCCCTTAACAGCGTGCGCAGGCTTTGCGCGGTTACGCCGCGCTTGCCGATAACTCGGCCCAAATCTTCCGGATTAACAGTCAGTGATAATAAAACGCCTTTTTCATCAATCAGACGCTCTACTGACACGTCGTCCGGATGTCCTACTAGTGACTTTACGATGTATTCTACGAATTGTTGGTCTATTGTCGTCATATTGCCCCCTCGCCTATCGGTCGCTACTAATTATTACAGCCTAATTGTATCACGTTTATTCTTGTTCGGCAGGTTCTGCTGGTTCTTCAACTTCGGTAACTTCGACGGCTTCTTCCGCCGGTTCGGCCTCTTTTACTTCGGCGACTTCAACTTTCGGTTGGTTCTTGCGAAGTTTCTCAGCATGACGGATCGTCTTGGTTTTGTTGTCAGCTTTGACTACCCATTTAGGTAGTTTGACGCCGGCACTTTCAAGCAGCTTGACGACGCGCGGTGATGGTTGAGCGCCATTATCCAGATATTTCTGAGCCGTTTCGACTTGAACCTTAGCTTGTTTAGTGTGCGGGTCATAGGTACCGACATAAGCGACTACACGACCGCTTGATGGGTGCCTTTGGGCTTCCTGGACGGCCAGACGGTACATTGCATGGCCTTTGCGGCCGACGCGTTGCAAACGAATTGCGAGCATAATTGATTACTTCCTTTTATTTACTTCGCCGTACGGCGAATTAAATTGATTTTTACTACTGAACAATTTTACACTGTTTTCCCCTGATAGTCAATCTATTAATCTTCCTGGGTGCAAATAATGAATCTGATAATTCCTTGCAAAAGAAAAGCCCCGGCAGAGCATAAATGCTCAACCGGGGCTACTCGTAGTACTAATAGAAGCGTGGACTTGTATTGATTTCAGGTTTATCAATTCTGGGATCGATAGATTTTGCCTTATATCCTAAAAATCTATCGAGGTCTAGGTCGCTTGACGGCTCAATAAAACCATTTGTCACAGTTCCTGAAAAAGGACTGCTTTCAACGAAGACATACTCATAGTAAAGACCTGTATCGGAACCGTCATCGAAGACAATATCACCAACGACAGTATCTCCCTTCGCAAACGGGTATCTAGCACCAGCTTCCTCTCGCAAAGCGGAAAACATAGACTCGTTGGTTTTTTCGTAAAAATATCTACCTACGCCACCGTTGAGCGTTGCATATGTGCAGAAACCGTCATAATCATTGATTGACCTGGAATAATATTTTGACAATATCTCCGAAACGTCAATTTCACGATCATGACCCGGCTGCAGCTTAGAACAACCTTGAAAGGCCATTTGGATATAAGCTTGATATAAATGCATTCTCAAAATGAGCGGTACTTCCTCGTTCGACAATTTCGGATACGATTCTTTATGATCATACCTAGGGTCAACAAGGCATCCAAGCCGAATACATTCGGCAATTTGCATATTCGATGGACACACGCCACCATTACTGGTGCGAACAACTCCTCTGCAGGGGCTGTCGATAATCAAGGTGTTTGAATCGTAGTAATCGTTATTAGACAGCAAGATTGCGTCCCCGAATACAGTGTCACCTTTTTCAAAAGTATACCAGCGCGGGCTACCTTCCAAAAACCAGTACGTTGCTTTACCAGTGTGTGAATCGGCAACTATCTTCATTATTCGAGAAGCTGGCGACCACAACGCTCCTATTATAAGAGCTAACACGATAAAAATTATGGCTCCAATACGACCAATACGGCTGAGTTTCTTACCCACTTAAATCATCCCCTTAAATTTTATATTTATATATAAAAACAGGCTTTTAATCCCTGGGATTGCCACTTTCTATTAGTGTATAACGAGTTATGAAAGTACCATATTCATGCGTGATTTAAGGTTCTCCCAAAAACAGCAATGATACTGTTCATATTATAACATAATGATTATCATTTTGTCAAGTAGCACAAGCGCTTTCAATCTATTAATCACTCGCCCATACCCTGAACAACTACCGGAACAAATCCATCGGTAGCGACAAGATTACCAAGTTGCCCTAAATGATTGTCGTCGCCCCAGCAAAACACTTCATTCTCGTCGGAAAGCGCACAGGTATAGCCGCCTGATGCTATTGATACGATTTTTTTATCTTTCATTACTCCTCTAGTGTCGACTGCGACTGGGCTGGAGCTGTCGATTTTTGAATCATTACCCAGTCCGCCTCTGATATTGCTGCCCCAGCAATAAACTTGATCATCTGATGCGATCACACATTTAGCACTTACCCCAGCGGCCACCGATAAGATATCCAAGCCATTCAAAACGCCTGAATTCTCAATAGCGCTTGGGGTAGAATTGCCAGATCCCCAGCAATATGCTTTTTTATCTGAAGCGACGGCGCAGTTTACGCCGCTGCCCGCATCTAACGAAGTAAATGTTTTTCCATTTAATTGCCCGGTCATATCCACCGTGACAGGTACCATGCTGTCCTCTCGCAAACCGTTCCCCAGTTGACCGCTCCAGTTCCCGCCCCAGCAATATGCTTTCCCTGCTGAATCAATGGCGCATACATCTGAAATCGACACTATTTTCTTGTCCTTCATTACACCACTACTATCAACCGCAACCGGCAAATTGCTTTTTGTTTCACTATTGTTGCCCAGTCTGCCGTCGACATTATAACCCCAACAATATACCTTATAATCCGACGCCAATGCGCAAGTATGTGCCCAACCTACGGCGAGGTAAATTATAGTCTTGCCGGATAAAACGCCTGACGTACTTACGGCCACAGGCGAGTTTTTAGGAATGTACGAACCGTCGCCAAGTTGGCCATTATCATTATCGCCCCAGCAATAAACTTGGTCGTCCGACGCAATAACGCAAGTATGCCCTAACCCGGCCGAGATTGATTTAATGGTCTTGCCTTTCAATACACCGCTCGTGTCAATTTTAGTGGCAACTTCGCCAGTATAGTTACTACCATTACCTAATTGACCCCAGTAGTTATAACCCCAGCAATATGCTTGGTTATCCGCAGAAAGAGCGCAAGCGAACGATCCGCCTACCGTAACGCGACCGTAACTTGTTGGTTGCGTATCAACAACAGCCAAATCGTCGTCGCTTTCTGTTTGAGGATTTGCAGTTTCGACATCTGCAGGCAAATTGATTTTCTTGTTATTACGGTTAATGGTAGTTTTACGATTAGCAAACAAACCGTCCAGGTAACCATTGGTATTATTCGAGAAAATAAAGAGAAAATCTAATGCTAATGCCGATACGATTACAACTGCCAGTATAAACGGGTTGAAGTGTCGCTTTGGTTGTTTTACGCCCGCTTGACTAACTGAAGCCTCACCAAATTCAAAAGGTCTATATTCATCATTACCTTCAGTATTTTGAGTTGGGCTGCCCGAATCATCCATTCTCTTAATATAGCATTAGAAGAATGATAAATATACAAATACAAAACTATCCAAAAAGCCATTATGCTATTGCTTTTTTTAGTTTTTTATGTTAATATATTGTTTAATAAACATATGATTGTTTATTGGGTTCATTAATAATCTGAGATTTAAAACATAATAGGGCTCTATGCCTTTAGATATATATCCAAATTTAATTTACTTAAAGGAGATGATTATCAATGAAGAAGAGCACCCTATTAGCCGTAGTTTTGCTTTGGATATTTCTATATGTTTATTTACTTCTCGCATCACAGAAGTTCGATAGCTCTCGCGCTTTGATAGAGACATCCACAAACCCCAGGCACACATATAGCGATAACGCATATCGCGATAGTGTTGGACGCATTATTTTTGAATGCCCGCCTGGCTGGAAGTTAGACACCGGATACCGCCTATTGTCCGAAGACGACCCACGAATAGTGAAGATTGTAACATTAACAGGCCCGCATGGCTTGGTCCTGACTTACTATCCAGACTTACCCGACGAGGAATGCCTTGAAAGGATTTACACTTCCGACTTAGAGCTGTCTAACGCTGTCTGGTCTAATTGCTATGACAACGTTTGGACCGTACAGACCGGGCCAAGTGATTTAAGCAAGGCAAGTATAGGAATGTACACAAAAAGGGCGGACGTTGGCGAAGATGATATGTACAACACATTTCGTAATTTCAATCCAGGGTTCGTTCATAATGGCAAGATATGCGCCTTTTATGGCAGCACTGACGATTCCAGTACCGTAATATTCGACGTTAATGACGCTCAAGGAATATTAGTATGGGCTAAACTATACTAGAATCTCAGATTAAAACCGCGGGAATACCCGCGGTTTTTTAATAGCGAAGAAATACTAAATAGTCATTATGCTATTGCTTTTTTATGGCATATATGTTAATATATGCAGTAATAAACACGTGGTTGTTTATTGGGTTCATTCACAATCTGAGATTTAAAAAATAATCGGCTTATAGCCTTTAGATATATCCTCGATCAACAAATTATTTTAAAGGAGTTGTTTTTGTAGTGAAAAAATCAAAGAAAAGCCTGTTATTGTCAGTATTCGCCGTTATGCTATTTTCGTTTTTTTGTGCAGCTATAGTACATATCGACAAGGTCCAAGCGACCATGCCCCAACCTCAGGCACTGGATTTCTATGCCGACGGCCTGGGACAGCAGTGTTTCAGCTACCCTTCTGACTGGCAATTGACCACCGGTTATTGTCAGCTTTTCGAAGATGATCAGCGGATATGTAAGGTCGCAACGCTAATCAGCCCTAATGAGCTGGTTTTGACCTATTATTCGAATTTGCCGGATATGAAGTCATTGGAACGTATTTATACGTCTGACCTCAAGGAAAGTTATTTCTATAGTCAGAACTATGGCTTCAACGAAGACGTCTGGACAGTCCAGACAGAAACCAGTATTGGGCTTTACACTAAGTTCGAAGATTTCGAACCGGGTTACGGTAGTAATGACAAAATCTGCGCCTTTTATGGCGAGATTAATCAGTACACCAGCACCGAAGATATTTTGGCAGCCCGAAAGATAATCGGCAGCGTCCACCCATAAAAAATCTCAAATAGATTGAACCAAACCGCAGGCCTAGCCTGCGGTTTTTAAATTTCACTCGGTAATTTTGCCGTATTCTTCCAGTGCGGCGTGAGCGGCTTGTTGCTGGGCAATCTGTTTACTGGGGCCGGTGCCCGTTCCCATCAATTTATCGCCAACATAGACACCCAAGGTAAAGGTTTTATCGTGATCGGGACCTGTTTCTTCGAGCACTCTATACTGGGGCGTCTGATTGTCAATCCGTTGGGACACCTCTTGAAGGTGCGATTTTGCATCGCGCCAACTGCCGGTCGCCAAGATACCGTCAAGTTTGCTTATTATAAATTTATTGACAAAATCAGCCGCACCATCATAGCCGCGTTCCAGATAAATCGCTCCTATAACCGCCTCAAAAGCATTGGCGAGTATCTGCTGGCGAGCGCGATCGCCGCCCTGCTTTTCGCCCCGGCTCATCCTAACCAAAGGCTCGTAACCAAGTTCCACTCCAGCCGCGCCGATACTCTCGGTTCGCACCAAAGCCGCTCGCCAACTTGTCAGCGTGCCCTCGGGTTCGTTATAATTCCTAAATAAATAATCAGTAACGACCAATTCCAACACCGCGTCGCCTAAAAATTCCAACCGCTCGTTATGCTCGCTGACGCTCTTTTTATGCTCGTTGACGTAGCTGCGGTGCGTCAGGGCAGTAATTAATAGCTGAATATCCTTGAACTCAAAACCAAGCTTGCTCTTTGCAAAGTCCTGATATGGTTGTGTCTGCATCCCACTCATCCCGTTAGAACTCCTTGTGTTCTTGTTTTTTCTTCAACATTAAATATGAACCCTTCTAGTCTGTTAGTCCTAACGGGACTCATAATTTTTCCTGTCTGATTTTTTTCATCGCTAGAAGCATCAATTTGCCGATATCCTCATACTCGATGGCATCTATCGCGTCATTGAATTTGAACCATTTGATGCCATGCATCCAATCTTCCTTCTTAATATCATCAGTGTCACCCAACGCTCTTACCAGATATATCTGAGTAGTCATCAACACCAACCTATCTAAACGTCGGTATCTGAAGTGTATCTTACCTAACCAGTTCAAAACCTCAACGTTCTTTAGGCCCGCTTCTTCGGCGATTTCGCGCTTCGTGGTTTCTTGGGCAGTCTCGCCTTCTTCGATATGGCCTTTCGGAATCGTCCAACGATCCTTGCCATCTTGAATCAGCAAAATCTCGATATCACCTTCTTTACCGTGGCGAAATATTATACCGCCCGAGGTCGGTTCGCGTACTATCTCTTGAATTTGATTCTTTTTTCCATTGAAGTATTTTTTTATCTTGTCAAACCTTGGCGCTGCTGCTGTCATTGGTCGTATCCTCCACAAGCGTACGATAAGCGGTCCCTAAAACCCCGTTTATAAACTTGCTTGAATTATCGGAACCAAACGCTTTTGCCAGTTCAACTGCCTCATTGATTGCGACCTTCGGCGGTATGACTTTTGCCTGATGGAGCAATTCATATAGCCCAATCCGCAGAATATTTCGATCAATCCTAGCAATCTGGTCGATCGGCCAATCCGGGGCAATCGGTTGAATCTTCGCATCCAAATCGGCTTGCTCGCCTAAAACACCCTTAACGAGCGCTTCTACGAACCCCTTGTCCTCTATCGTAGCCTCATACCTCTCGAGGTTACGGGCTAAAATATCATCCACATCCGCAGTTGTGTCCTCAGACTGCATACGAAATTCGTATTCGTACAAAGTCTGCAAAGCAACGATGCGACCCAGGTGGCGATTAGATGCCATAGCGTTTAATTCTTTCTTTTATTAAGGTAAATATTAATTTTGCTTATTTGGTGCCCATTTTGCCGGTTTCACGAACGGTGGTTTTGACTTTTACCGGTGATGTTTTGTTGACACGGCGTGCCAGATCGAGTCTTAAATGACTGCGACGCAAGCCGGTTTTACGCGGGCTAGACTGTTTCTTTGGCTGTCCCATAGGGAAAACTCCTCACATTATGATAAATAAACTTGTAATCATTATACTGAATAACCTTATATTGCTCAAGTACTAACATAACTATTGCTTTTTTAAAGCATTAGTGTTATAATAACGATATGAGTAAATCAGAATTTCAAACAAACAAAATCAACACTGTCTATCGTTCGGATGAATCTATCGAGAAATTGAACAAAAAACCGAACAAATTAAGCCAAAAAGCGATGCGTTTAATATTGGCGGCTAGCATAGCTTATGGTGGATACAAATTAGGAGCAAACATACTAGTACCGGAAAGTGATGAAGAGACCCACGCGAAACCTTATACCGTCGACACTAGTGGCGGGACTATCGACACCTGGAATAAACATATAGAATTCAGCGGCGAGCAAACCGTCACCGTCAAAGATGGCGAAGGTTTGAATAACTTGATATACGACATTGATTTTGATGATACGGTCGGCAGCCAAAACTACGACGCAATCATCGAGTATATTGAGGAAACTAACCCGAATATCGTCGACGAACGGACAGACCAAATAAATTTACAAGCTGGAGCGAAGGTTCGCCTTCCCGCCTCGGGACACGTCGAAAATAAGCCGATCAAATAATCAAACGACAATATTTACCAACCGGCCGGGGACATATATAACCTTGGCCGGTTCTTTGTTGCCGACGAATACCTGAACATTCTTGCTTTCAAGCGCTAATCGCTTGATATCATATTCACTCATATCGGTTGGTACATCCAACTTGGCGCGTAATTTGCCGTTAACCTGAACGACGACAGTAATCGTTTCGTCGATTATCAACTTATCATCCCATTCAGGCCACGGAGCGCGTTGCACAAGGTCGCCGTTACTCAATTGTTGCCATAATTCATCAGCCATATGCGGCGCTAATGGGGCCATCAACTGTACAAGAGTCTGAAGGGCATCATGCCACGCTTTATCAGAAAAACCATCGACTTTTAACTTATAAAGTTCGTTGGTATATTCCATCAATGCCGAAATCGCAGTGTTGAAATTCAGTCTATAAAAATCTTCGGTAACCTTACGGACTGTCTTGTGCTGGAAACGGATTACTTTGTTGTCATTGTCGGTATAACTCTTGTCAGCTGCCAGATATTCCTGAGTTAACACCCAGACACGGTTTAAGAATCTATATACACCTGCGATGCCTCGCGAGCTCCAGATCGCATCCAAATCAATCGGACCCATGAATAATACGTAGGTACGCAGAGCATCGGCGCCATATCCCTGATCAATAACATCCAGCGGGTCGATGACATTGCCTTTGCTTTTGCTCATCTTTTCACCGCCTTCGGCATTGATATGACCATGGAAAACCAGTTTCTTGACCGGCTCTTTAAAAGCGATCAAGCCCATTTCGTGAAAAACATGCGTCCAAAAACGGAAGTACAACAAATGGGCTACAGCGTGATCGCCGCCGACGTAATAATCAACAGGTGTCCAATAATTTGCAATTTCCGGATCCCAAGCCTGTTTGTCGTTGTTCGGGTCAGCATATCGAATTAAGTACCAGCTGCTGCAGGCGTACCCATCCATTGTGTCTGTTTCGCGCAAGGCCGGACCGCCGCATTTCGGGCACGTAGTGTTCACCCAATCAGCCACTTTAGCTAAGGCCGACTTACCGTCGCCTTTCGGCGCATAATCTTCGACTTCTGGCAAAAGTACCGGCAACTGATCGTCTGGAACGGCAACGGCTCCGCATTTGTCACAGTGCACGATTGGAATCGGCGCACCCCAGTAGCGTTGGCGACTAATCAGCCAATCTCGCATCTTGTAAGTCGTCTTTGACTTACCTGTCCCCTGCTGTTCCAGCCAAGCGGTTATCGTTTCACGAGCTTCGCTCGACGGCATGCCATTGAATCGGCCTGAATTTATTAGTTCGCCTTCGCTTTCGATGGCTTTGTCTTCATTTAATAATTCCCAGACCAACTTCTGATGAGCCGGAGTCAGATGATCAGCGACGTCTTTTTCATCAATCCAAACCAGACTATGTATTTGCTGTTCGTTATCTGGTATCATGCCTTGGTTTTTCGTATTTTCGACTTCGGCTAACAGCGCTGTCGCAATAGCCTTTCGGTTTTGCGATTTGTGCGACGCACAATAAACGGCGGCTGTTTTCCATGTCAACTCTTTCGTGATTTTCACGCCTTCAAGCGCGGCCTCTTCTTTGATTTCGGTTAGTGCAGCTTGCACCGGCGTCTGGCCGTCTTCGATCCCGCCCATTATTGCGGTCGAAATGCCGTCCATAGAATCGTGCCAGTCCAGCAATGCAAATTTGCCGGTCGATTTATCTTTAAGATGAACGACAACCGTGTCCCGTTCGACCATTTCAAATCCGTCTTTCGGCGGGTTGTTTTGATCGATTTCACAGGGCATAATTACTTGTTTAATGGGGAGATTGAATTTTTTGGCAAATTCATAATCGCGCTCATCATGGGCCGGAACAGCCATGATAGCACCTGTACCGTAACCGATAAGAACGTAGTCCGCTACCCAGATTGGCATTTTTTCGCCATTGACAGGGTTAATCGCGTAGCTGCCGGTAAAGACGCCCGTTTTTTCGCGATTTTCATTCATGCGCTCGACATCGGATTTTTTTATCGATTCTTTGATGTATTCATCTACAGATTCTTTAAATTTACCTTTGGCAAGTTTACCAACCAGCGGATGCTCGGGTGCTAAGACAACAAATGTTGCGCCGAAAAGCGTATCAGGGCGAGTCGTAAATACAGTTATTGTATCGTCGCCATTTTCGACTCGAAAATCGACTTCGGCGCCGGTCGATTTACCAATCCAGTTAGTTTGGGCAGTTTTAATCTTTTCCGGCCAATCCAAGTCCGGGATTTCGTCCAAAAGTGCGTCGGCATATTCGGTAATTTTGAAAAACCACTGCTTCATCGATTTCTTTTCGACTTGACTGCTGCATCGCCAGCATTTGCCGCCTTCGACTTGTTCGTTAGCTAGCACGGTCTTGTCAACCGGGCACCACCATTGCAGTGACTCTTTTTGGTAGGCTAAACCCTTTTCGAAAAACTTCGCAAAAATCCATTGGGTCCAGCGATAATATTCAGGATCGCTGGTGTTTATTTCGCGTGACCAGTCGATACTGACACCCATCCTGGAAAATTGTTTCTTGAAATTGGCAATGTTCTCGGCAGTTACTTTAGCCGGCGCCGTACCAGTCTTGATAGCATAATTTTCGGCCGGCAACCCGAATGTATCCCAGCCCATCGGATTAAGGACGTTTTTGCCGTGTTGGCGATAGAAACGGGCTATAGCATCAACAATTGAATAGCTGAAGGCATGCCCTGCGTGCATGCCGGCACCGCTAGGGTAAGGAAACATACCCGAAACATACATTTTTTGGCGGGTTTTGTCAGTAACGGCTAGGTTGGCTTGTTGGTCTTCCCATACTTGTTGCCATTTGGGTTCGATTTCAGATGGATTATAGCGCTTCATAACAGTAGTAAGTATAACAGATAGGGGTAATCCGTTCCATAGAACGAAAGATATTTATCTAATACACATATGCTTACTACATCGTGTAAATCGTGTTGTCGTAGTACGGTTCATAATCGTAGGACTCTGAATATGCTTTCATATCTTCAGCATAGGCATCGGTTATGTCCGTGATATAACTTTCAAGCTGCTTCAATGTTATCGATGACGATGGGGTATCTATCTTGAATTTTTGGTTGAATTGCGGAGTAATCACGAAGGAAGTTTTTGTACTGCCGGTTTTCGATTCGATATCTATCTTGGTCAGCTGATGGCTCCACATGTCAATCCATACCTCAACCGTTCCATTGTCTGATATATAGGTGCTGTCGGCTACGTCACTCTGGTTTAACGTGATACTGCCGTTACATTCGTGAAGAGCTTTGTATATCTTTGTGTCCTGGAGTCCACTGATAAAGCTTTTTAGCTTGGCATTATCGCTCTTGAGTATAAAGTCGTATTTACCATCCTTTAGCCCGACTTGCTTGCTGATTATGATGAATTGGTTCTTGTTATACACATCAGTGAATTCTTTGAGCTGGGTTTTGTCGGTTTGAAGTTTCTTGATAGCATCGTTTGAGCAAGTTTGGGTTTTTGAAGCTTCATCACTGTAGTCAGATAGATCTGCTGCCGATATTTTTATCCACTTGCCGTCGATTTTTTCAACGAACTTATCAACTGCATCGGACGTATTCTGCGCAGAGGTAAGCATCGAACCGTATTCAGTCTTTACTTTAGCCAATAAATCGGCCAGCTGTTCGAATTTGACATATGCATTACCGGCGCTATCGTTCTGTACCGCACCTTTAAGAGAAAAGTTTTCGCCCTGGTAAGTATAAGTCAATCTAGCCTCAAGACTGGCGATTTTCTCAAAAGGTTGCTTTACTGTGATATCGACAGAAACTTTATTGTCGCTTTCCCCGCTCGTCAAAGTTGCAGTATACACAGATGCTTTAGCGGTAAAAGCGTTCAATAGGGAATCCGTCAAGACTTTTTGCGGGTTTTGATACCATGAATAGGCCGCATAGGAACCACCGCCAAATAATACAGCGGTAATCAAAGCGATAATTATGCCCTTCGGCAGAAACTTCTTACTTTTCTTGGGACTAGTGTAATATGAATTAGCTTGGTCAGCCATGGATTCACTTATCGGAGCTGCCACCTGGGAAGGTTGCGAAAAAATCGGTTCTGCAGGTTGCGGCGACGCTTGCTCTTGGGTATCAATTTGCTGGTTATAGTAAGGCTGCGGTTCAGTATCCTGAGAGTTATCAACCGGATTCGGCGTTATATCTTGCGGTTCTTCAGGCATACATTCTCCTATCAAGTAATAAAACTATTAGCCCAAGTTTATCATAAGCATAATAGATTATCGATTATCAACACTTTGCGGAATATCAAGAGAACTGTGAAAAGAAAGCTCTTTTTCGTTCCATCCATTCCGGGGACTGTCGTACCAAATGTTTTTCGTCTTCGGTCGAATGAAGAACGACCTTGATTGCTTCTTCGAGATATATCTTACCTTCCGACCCTTTGAACAAAATGGCGGCGTTTTCTTCCATGACACTTCGTACAAATCCGCCCGCTTGGATTGAGTTTTTAAAACACCTTACCTGACAACCTTTGGCTCTGGCAGCTGGCGCCAAGTATTTCTCGGCCTCATCCCCCACAGTAACGACCCAAGCCAGTTCGTTCATATCGCATAATTTGCCAATTCTTTCATGCTCGGCTGCTGAAGTATCACCAAGTTCGTTCATGCTACCAATCACAGCTATGCGCTGAGGAGCGGATAGCTTGTAAAGTTCGCGTAAGGCTGCTTCGGCCGCCAAGGGGCTGGAATTATATGAGTCGTCAATTAATATTGAATTTTTGGCACCGCGCAAGATATTCAATCGGCCCGACAGCGAGCGTATCTTCAATAGCCCTCTGGTAATCTCGGCGGCACTCATACCAAATTTCGTAGCGACCGCAGCCGCGGCGACCGCAGCCGTGACCGGGTGTTCGCCAAACAAGTGAATCTCGACCGGGATAGGATGATCTAGTTCGGCAGCATAAAACAGTCCCCTATGACCGCCTTCGCTCGAATAATCCTGGCTAATAAAGCTATATTCGGCAATACTGTTCGTACCGTAGGTGTTGATATTTGGGTTCGTCAGATATTTCGCCCACACGCCATCGATATCTTCCCGGTTTATGAGAGCTTGTTTAGAAAAATTGGCTACGGCCAGTTCTTCACGGGCGACATTATCGATAGTTCCGAAAAACTCCATATGCTCCATTGAAACGGCCGTAATAACCGCTATATCAGGCTTAAGATAAGTTCCAAAATACTCAATCTGCCCGATACGATCAGAACCCAATTCTTGGACGATAATATCGACGTCGGTCGGTGAATTGATTCGCTCTTGGGCTGCCTTAAAAACCTGCTTCCAAGCCTTTACGCTTCTGATATTTTTTGGGTATTCAATACCTAAGATTGCTAACGGCGTACTAATGTGAGTATTGAAATTGCCTTCATGCAGACGGACCCTAAAGCGTTCCGTAAGGATATTTGCAATCGCGACTTTAGTACTAGTTTTACCGACGCTGCCCGTTACTACGACTAATTTTACGTCCGGGTGCTTGGTAAAATATTCCTTGACGAGGGATTCTAATTTTTTCTGAACGATGGATTTTAGCATATCTATTAATAAATTATAGCAAAAAGAATGAAACATAAGTAAAATAGTCTCAAGCACTAAAATGTGAGGTTAATTATGTCTGGATCGTATCTAAAACAAAGAATGCGCGGAACAAAATTATTTAAGTGGCAGCCCGATGTTGACGTGTTAGTTGCATTTGTGACCCTGTATCTAATGTGGGCTTCATATTATGGCATGATGAAGATTGATTGGTACAGTAATAATACCATCGTCTTAATATTACTGTTCGTAATACTGACGAGTACTGTTATGGCGGTAATCTTTCCGGTTTGGTGGATTACAAGGCATCGAAAAAAATCGATCTCTGAGTTAGGAATCACGAAAAAGTATTTACTTTTTAGCTTGCTCTTAAGCACGGCAATCGCCGCCTGGCGAGGAGCCAGCCTGCCTTCTTTTATAACCTAGGATTGTCTGTATTATTTGCCGACATTTGTCGCCAGTGCTCTCATATTCTGGGAACCTTTCTTTGTATTTGGATGGTTGCAAAATAGGTATGAAAAAAGTTTTGGGATTGTTCCGGCGATAGTTTTGGCGGCGTCAAGCATAATCTTTTACCAAATCGGCAGCGTTCCTTCTGTCGGACTGGTTGATTTGATGCCAGTGTATCTTGTTTTAGCAATTACCTTCAGCCTAACGAAAAGCATCTTTACTTTATGGCCGATATATTGGTGCATTGGCTCTTCCGTCAATCAAATATCACTCGGGATGAATTCAAGCTGGGACGTCGTAGCCGTTTACGCAGTGGCTATATTTATTCAGTTTGCCGCTATTAATTACTTTCGAAAAAAGAAATCCTCGAGAAAAAAATAACCTAACAATTAGGGTCAAATTATCCATTACATCCCCAAAGTATAATACACGCCTTATTACTTTGGTGGACTACATCATCAGTCATTGGAACCTTTTTTGTTCAGAGTATATTAAGTAGGGATGCTAGATCGCAGAAGAAAAGCATGATACCTAACCCTTGATTTCGGCCTGACGCTCTTTGTATTTACCGTGATAGAGTGGGTCTTCTGGGTCTTGGGTTCTTAAATATATGTCTTTTCTAATAACTCTTGTTGAAGTTATGCCATAAGGACCCTTCTTAAATATTGTGACCGCTCTATATTCTGGATGCGATTCTTCTGAAGTCTGGGGCCCAGAGATAATCGTCTTTGGCATCCTAGAGCCATTTGAACGAGTCAGATCTGAGCCAGTTGGCTCATCTTCAAACTCTTCTTCAATTAGCCCTACAATCTTCTCTTCATCTTCTTGACCATCTACAACAACCTCCATTCCCCAGCCATCATAGTTGTCATCAAAAGCGTAACCTAGTCGTCCGAGCTTTTCTTTTAAACGGTCAAGGGACTTTACTCTGCCATTAACACAAACCTCTTTTTCACTTATCTGATCGGGTGTTGAGACAACTTGAAACCCCCCATCGATAAGTAAATCCTGAAGTTCAGCGAGCATCTCTTGGAGCCGTTCGTTCCTTAACTTTTCGTTGATACCAAACTTTTCTTGGTATTGTTCATCTATCGACTTAGATTTTTCCATAACCAGATTATAACTCATTTGTTTTATACTTAAAGGCTTCAACGACTCTACTCTTGGGATAGGTATAAAAAAATCCCTCTGTAAAGGGATGATTTTATTGGTGGAGCTACAGGGACTTGAACCCTGGACCTCTTCCATGCCATGGAAGCGCTCTAGCCAACTGAGCTACAGCCCCATACTCAAGAGATTATATCAAAAGTTCACCTCACATTCCAGAGGTGAACTTTCTGCTGTTGCGCGCCCACCCGGGGCACGTTTTTTGATAAAATATTTTTTGTTTTAAAGCGCAAGGGCTACCCCTTTGGCGCACCAGCTATGACGTTATTATCACCCATTTTTTTATTTAACACAAGCTTTATTTTTAATTAGCTGGCTTTTTTACTATAACTATGATTAAATATAAGCGTTCAGAAGCACACGCGGATAAGGGCAAAAGGCGAGCGCTTACCTACTAGGTAACTCTCTTCTTCGCAACAATCGCAAGCAGCGGTCGATCTGAAATATTAGAAGAAGAAAAGAGAGTACCAATTAAATGGCACAGCAAAATTTATTCATCGGCAGCCTAGCATATGCTACTACTGATGATACCCTCAAAGCATGCTTTGAGAAAATCGGCGAAGTCGCTAGCGCGCGAGTCGTAACAGATCGCGACAGCGGACGCAGCAAAGGTTTCGGATTCGTTGAATATGTCAATGACGCCGACAACCAAAAAGCTATTGATCAACTTAACGGCAAAGAGCTAGACGGACGCGCTATTAGCGTCAATTTGGCTCGCCCGAAAGAAGATCGTCCTCGACGTGATTTCGGCGGCAAAGAAGGCGGCAATTCATTCCGCCAACGCAGCTGGTAATCACTTACCGAACGACATTTAATACCCCGCTTAATAAGCGGGGTATTTTATTCGAAGAATATTTTAGTAATATACATAAATATCAATCCGGCCGCAAGCAAGACAAAATTTAGTACCGATTTTTTTATCCCTGATTCCTTGTGCAGTTCGGGTATAAGGTCAGCCATCGAGATATAAACGAAACCGCCGGCTGCAAATGGCAAAAGCGCCAGCGATATATTGTCAACATTACTAACTAAACAGTAGCCTATCAGTACGCCTAACACAGCGGCCAAGGCCGATATGAAGTTCCACAACAAAGCTTTGCCTCTAGAAAAACCCCCATGTATCAAAACACCAAAATCTCCCATCTCTTGCGGTATCTCATGTGACGCAACTGCGATTACAGTCGCCAAACCAACTTCGAAGTTTATGTAAAAAGCCGAAACGATGATTAATCCGTCAATAAAATTATGGATTCCGTCCCCGACAAGACTCATATATGTAAAAGTGTGAATCCCGCACTCCCCCTCTTTGTGACAATGCCGCCATTTCATTATCTTTTCTAACAGATAAAACGTCATGATGCCCGCAAGTAATAAAATAAATGCGTCCATGCTCGGCATTTTATCAACTGCTTCAGGTAATAAATGAAAGAATGCGCCGCCAAGAAGCGCACCGGTCGAAAAAGCAACCAAAAATAAGGATATTCTTTTTAAAAGATCGTCTTTTAAAGCAAAGCCAAAAGCCCCAATAAGAGAAAATAGACTGATAATAAAAGCGCCTAGCAACGAATTGATTAAAATCTGATCCATAATGTCGCTCAATTATAACACTAAAATTACAATGGAATCACAGTAATCAATGTATCAATATGCCTCTCAGCAACTTTCTTAGTCGACGTTAACAATTATAACCACCTATCATTGCTAATAATACATCCTCGTCAATAATTTCGGTTCCGTACTGGCGAGCTTTTTCCAATTTACTGGACCCGGTTTTTCCACCGACTACCAGATAATCGGTGTCTTTGGCGACGGCGGTCTGGAAAGTGCCGCCAAGCGCGCGGATTCTGTCGGCCGCTTCGTCCCTAGAAATGTCATTTAGCGTACCGGTAACAACAAAACTCTTTCCGGCTAGTTTGCCTGATTTCTTTTCATACAACGGTCTTACGCCCAAATCCTTGAATTTATTCAGTAGTTCTTCGTTATCAGGGTCGGCAAACCACGCTACGATACTTTCGGCCACAACTTTGCCGACGCCGTCAACGGCTTGCAACTCATCAATCGAGGCGTCCTTTATAGCCTCAATCGAACCGAAATGGTTCACTAGATCAATGGCCGTCTGAACACCGACATGACGAATTCCTAATCCGTAAACGAACCTTTCAAGTAGTGGCGATCTTTTATCAGATACGGCATCGACTAATTTAGAGGCCGAGATTTCCGCAAACCTTTCTAGCTTCAATAAATCGTCTTTTTCCACGGTATAAATATCAGCCAAATCGTTGACCAAGCCCGCATCAACCAATGCGACGACATTTTTCTCGCCCAAAGTATCGATATCCAAAGCACCTTTGCTGGCAAAATGTTGAAGCGATTTTTTAAGTATAATGCTGCTATTCAAGCCCTTGACACGATAAACCGCCTCACCTTTTGGACGAATGAATTCGAGTTCGGGATATTGGTCGCTTAATGCTTTTTCAAAATCAAATTTGACGGCATCTTTTGGTCTTAGTTCCGTCACGACGCTTTGAACTTGCGGGATTATGTCGCCGGCTTTGAATATCACGACCGTGTCGCCTATTCTCACATCCAGCCGTTCGATTTCGTCAAAATTATGCAAACTGGCATGACGAACGGTCGTTCCGGCAACGATAGTCGGATCAAACACGGCAACGGGCGTAGCTGCCCCTGTCCGGCCGATGCTGATAACGATATCTTTTAAAATAGTCGTCGCCTGTTCGGGTGCATATTTGTATGCCACTGCGCCGCGCGGCTGTTTGCCAACGATTCCAAGTTCCGCGTATTGTCTGCGGTCATTAATTTTTATCACCAAACCGTCGGTATTAAACGGCAAATCCTCGCGCTTTTGATCCCACTCTTCGACAAAATTCATGACACCTTCCAGATTAGCGAATACGCTTGCCTGTTGGTTACGCGTAATACCTATGGCCGTAAGCGCTTGATAAGCAAACATGTGCGTCGGCACTTCATCGGCAATACCGCGCAACAAATCATATGCCCGAAAATGCAACGGACGAGCGGCAACAAGTTTCGGATCAAGTTGACGGATAGTTCCGGCCGCCAGATTGCGCGGATTTGCAAAAGGCGCCTCACCGACCGCTAACCGCTGCGCATTGAGCTTTTCGAATTCTTTTTTCAACATGACTATTTCACCGCGAATCTCGGTTCTACTAGTCAAGAAATTCTCGAAGCCAGGGCTTCGCCGCAATCTGAGCGGTACATTTTTGATAGTGCGGACGTTTTCTGTAACGTCTTCGCCCACGAAGCTGTCGCCCCTGGTCACGGCTTGAACGAACAGGCCGTCTTGATAGATAAGCGCACAGGCCAAGCCGTCCATCTTGATGTCGGCAAAAAATTCGTGCTCGACGCCCGGTAATAATTTATCAATACGCTTTACCCAGGCTTCTACTTCGCTTTTGTCAAAAACATCATTCAGGCTAAGCATGCGCGAACTGTGTTTGACTTTTTTAAAACCTCCAAGTAACTCGCTGCCGACCCTTTGGGTTGGACTGTCTGGCGTTATCAGTTCCGGATATTCAGCTTCGATTTTTTTTAATTCATTAAATAAGCTGTCATACACAGTATCGTTAACGGAAGGTTTGTCCAGTACGTTATATTCGTAACTGTATTGGGCTAACAATTCGCGAAGCTGATAAACCCTTTTTTCAAGCTGGTGCGGAATCATCATCGACTACCTTACGATATAGCAGATACACATAGCTAGACACCCAGATAGCCGTTAATGAACCTAATGCTAATAATGTATATGGGATTATCGGAACTCCGCTGATGTTCGTCCAAATTCCTTTAATCCATGAATCAAACAATATCATCGGTATCGTAACTACCGCCCATACGACCAGCACCCCGACTATCATCCAAATCAGCCTAAGCAGTATGCGAAGTCGACGGCCAACTACCAGATCGCCGGCTGTCGTCAAAGCCTTGAGCGGATACATACCAGGCAGAGTAACTACTACAAGAGCAAAAAACGTACTTGTAATCCAATACAGTGATAAAGTCGACAGCAGCCCGGCTGCAATCCAGAACAACATCGCTTCGACACCGCCGTTTAGCAATCCTGACGTCGAAGCTGCCACATAGGCAATCAACGCAAAAGCCATCGGCAATAATTGAATCAGAAACACCACTACTATAAGAAAAGTTGATAAAATAGGCGCACCGGCGTTATAAAGTCCATCGCGCAACTTTACTTTATTTCCGGCCATAATATTCCTAAGAAGCCATATCGTAGTCAACCATGTCAACATTATGGTTATTATTGCATACAACTGTTGCGTATCGGTCAAGCTATCCGAAAAGCTTCCAGAAAGTGCAGCCGCAAAAACCGAAGTCGCCTTTAAAAATTCAATGTATGCGCCACCTTCTGCTTTATTTAGTACTTCTTGCACTTGTTGAAAAATTTCCTGGGATGCAATTCCAACCAGAAAATACGTCAGCAATGCATAAACAAGCGCTAACAGAAAGAAAGTATTGCGATTTTGCCAGAGTGTTTGTCGAACATATTTCGTAAATGCCCAATAACCGGGAATGTCTAAAGATCGAGACGTATCGCGTCTTTTCGTCAGGCGAAAACTGCGATGAGGACGGCGTTTTAATAATGATTTCGTACCTTTTTTAATTTTTTCGATTGCGTTTTTCTTTGCCACCATTAAAACTTCCCTTCGTTATTACGTAATCTTGCAATACGTTCCTCAAGCGGCGGATGAGTACTGAACAGCCTGTTGATGAAACCAGGCTTTAGGGGATTATTTATAAACAAATGTGCCGAAGCGGTGTTTTGGCGTTTCATCGGACGGCCGTTTTGTTTCAGCTTTTCTAACGCCGAAGCCAGACCTTCCGGGTTACGCGTCGTCATTGCGCCGGTGGCATCAGCCAAATACTCTCTTTGGCGACTGATAGCCAATTGAACGATAGTCGCAATAATCGGTGCCAGTATCAGAATGATTATGCCGACAATCATTCCTATTGGCGAACTGTCTTCATCGCGATCGCCGTATAAAAACATCCTGAATACTATGTCGCTAAGCAGCCCGATTGCGCTAACAAGTCCGAACACAATCATCATCAATCTGATGTCGTAGTTTTTTATATGCCCCATCTCGTGCGCCATAACACCCTCAAGTTCGCTGTCGGTCATCATATCTATCAAACCGGTGGTCGCAGCCACTATCGAATGATTGGGATCTCGTCCGGTCGCAAAAGCGTTGGGCGCCGGATCGTCAATAACATAAACCTTTGGCGTCGGCATACCGGTAGTAATAGCCAGGTTTTCGACTATCCGATAGAATCTGGGGTTATCTCGTTTTTCGATTTGTTTGGCACCTGTCATCACGACAGCCAACTTATCTGCAACAAAATATTGCATCAATGCGTAAAGCGCCGCGCCTATAATGACGAAATAAGTAATGTCAGTATTGCCATACATAAAACTGACCGCCCAACCGATAGCACTAATCAGGCCGACGAATACGGCCATAATCAGTAATGTGTTGCGCTTGTTATCGGCAATTGCTTTGTACATTTTTGATTGTCTTTATTAGAATTTAACGTCAACCGGTTTTTCGGCGGCTTTTTGCTCTTCCTCGCCCAGTTCAAAGAAATCACGAGCGGCGAAGTTAAATAACTTTGCAATAATATTGCTTGGGAAAGTCTGAATCTTGGTGTTCAGATCTCGTACGCCACCGTTATAAAAGCGGCGCGATGCTTGAATTTTGTCTTCGGTGTCAACCAGTTCCTGTTGTAGTTCGACAAAGTTTTGGTTAGCCTTCAAATCAGGGTAAGCTTCAGCGACGGCAAAGACGCTTTTTAGGGCTGCTTCGAATTGGGTTTCAGCGGCAGCCGTCTCTTTCACACCCTTGGCACTAAGAGTGTCGGCTCGGGCTTTGGTGACGTTTTCGAACACGCTGCTTTCATGTTTGGCATAGCCCTTGACAGTTTCGACAAGGTTCGGGATTAAGTCCAACCTTCGTTTCAATTGGACGGTGATGTCGCTCCAGGCTTCATCTACGCGCACCTTTAACGTTACTAATGAATTGTATGCAATCCATACGAAAACAATTATTACTGCTAAAATTCCTAAAATGATCCAAACGGCGTCCATTGTTACCCTCCTTTAAGGATTACAAGTTTATGCCAATATTATAGCAAATAGTAGTAACTAAAATAAGCCCCGATTGAGACTTATTCAAGTTGGTGCGCAGAGCGGGACTTGGTCACGTTCCGCTACCACGAAAATTCACGAATGCAAACATAGTTTGCATCGGAATATTTCCTTGCAAACTGCAGACTTGCAGTTCTCACCCACAAGGCCCTTACCTTGCGAGTTAAAGCCATTTTGGATACCAAAGTAAAATAGCCTTTCTAGAGGGAAGCTATTTTACTTTGGTGCGCAGAGCGGGACTTGAACCCGCACGGCCGTGAAGCCAAGAGATTTTAAGTCTCTCGTGTCTACCAATTCCACCATCCGCGCAAATTATAAACGTTCTGCCGTTTTCCAATTTTACAAACCAAGCCCATGGCTGTTTGTAAAATTGAAAGGAGGAATGATTGACGACCTCTCTGGCGAACAAAAAGTTTCGTCTTTGTTCGCCTTGAGGTCAAAAATTATTCCAACATGGAGGCACGTATGAGAGTCGAACTCATCTGAAAGGTTTTGCAGACCTCTGCGTAACCGCTCCGCCAACGCGCCATCCGAAATTAATTATAGCAGATAAATTTTTTTATCCCCTAGCGTCCGTCATCATTTTTAGCAGATTTGCCTTGGTTGTCATACCCGAGCTGCCGTTGACGATTTTACCGTCTTTAAAAACCATAAACGTCGGCAGACCGCTAACACCCAGGTCCTGAGCCAGTTCCATTTCGCCAACCGCGTTTAATTTTACAACGTCGGCCCAGTCCGCAGTTTCCTTGGAGATTTGCTCGATTACCGGTTCCATCGCCCGGCACGGACCGCACCACGAAGCCCAAACATCCAGTAGTACGATTTTCTTTGACTCTAGTACGTCTTCTTTGTAAGTATTTTTAGTAGTTGCTTTCATCATTACCCTCTTTTTAAATGTCGTGAATGTAATAATAACAATTATCGTTGACACACGCAATATATAGCGCTTATACTACAGTCCATAACACAACATATGGGGGACAGAGAGGGTAAAATGAGGGAGACAGACCAGCCTATACTATCTTTGGATGAGGCCGAAAAATTTGCTGAATTACAGATGATCGGACGCGAAATTCCAGAGGCACCGGCGACATTAGCCGAACCAAAACTAAGTGAAAATGCCTGGTATATCGGCAAAACCAGATATGCACGCAAAGACGCGGACGGTAATCCGCTAGAAACACCAAAACAGTTATTTTGGCGTGTAGCATACAACATTGCCACGGCTGAAAGGGTTTATGGCGGCGGCAAACGGGCACATATGACTACGGCTTCTCAATTTTACAAATTGATGGCTTCTCGCAAGTTTTTACCGAACACACCTACTTTATTAAATACGGCCAAGCCTAACCAGCAATTATCAGCCTGTTTCGTACTGCCTGTACCTGACAGCTTGGACGGAATCTTGCAAACGGCCACTGACATGGCGATGATTCACAAATCAGGCGGCGGCACCGGGTTCTCGTTCACAAGGCTACGTCCGCAAAACGATGTCCTCTCAAGTTCGGGCGGTAAAACTACCGGGCCGGTATCATTCATGCAAATGTACAACGACATCACTTCGTCAGTCCGACAAGGCGGTGTCAGGCGCGGCGCCAATATGGGTATTCTGAATTTCAATCATCCGGATATCTTGCTTTTCATGATATATAAACTGGATGAGTTTTCTTTGACCAACTTCAACATTTCGGTTGCTGCGACCAAGGAGTTCTTTGATCAGATATTAATCGACCAGCAACTGCTGGCGCCTGATTATGAAAAAGGTTTTGACTTTGAGGAACTTATCGCCGAAGTCCGCGAGGCTCACCGCACCCGCGACGTCGATTTGAAACAACTTGGTCTTGATAACGCCGTCGCTAAACTGCGCGAATGGTGTAAAGAAGAAATCGCTGGTTACGGCTATCCATTAATTAACCCGCGAAACGGCAATGAAACCGGCAGACTGAACGCTAAAAAAGTCTTTGACGTCATGACACGTTTCGCTTGGCAATATGGCGACCCGGGTATGATATTCATCGATCGGATTAATAATTCGCGGGCCAATCCGACACCGCAACTGGGTCAAATCGAGGCCACAAACCCGTGCGGCGAACAACCGCTTCTGCCGTACGACGCATGTACGCTAGGCAGTATCAATATGGCTCAATTTGTCAAAGGCGACGATTTTGATTGGGACGCCTTGAAAGAGACCGTCCATCAATCGGTTCACTTCCTGGATAACGTCCTAGACATGAACGATTACCCTATCGAAAAAGTCCGGCAGCGAGTGCGTCAAATCCGCCGCATCGGCCTAGGTATCATGGGCTTCGCTGACGCGTTACTAGCACTGAATATCGGTTATAACACCGACGAAGGCGTCGATATGGCCGGCAAAGTTATGAAGTTTATCCAAAAAGAAGCCGACATCGCATCAGAAGAACTAGCCAAAACACGCGGCGTATTTCCAGCCTTCGAGGGTTCGATTTACGATAAGCCGCGCGGGCCGCAACCGCGCAACGGCGCCAGGACGACGATTGCTCCGACCGGAACCATCGCCATGCTAGCCGACACTTCCAGCGGCTGCGAACCGCTCTTCGCTCTGACCTACGCCAAAAACACTCTGGAAGGCAAACGCATGTTCCAAACCAGCCCGTATTTCATCGAAGCATTGAAAAAACACGGCTTGTATTCCGAAGAGCTTCTAGAGCAAATTCAAGCAAATGGCGGCTCGATCCAAAATATCGAATCGATTCCACAGGAACTTAAGAAAGTCTTCGTCGTAGCCGGCGACATCAAACCGGAATGGCATTTGAAAATCCAAGCGGCTTTCCAAAAATATGTCGATAACGCCATTTCGAAAACGATTAACTTCCCGAACGACGCCACCATCGAAGACGTCCGCCGCGCATATTTGATGTCTTGGGACACCGGCTGCAGGGGGATTACGATTTATCGTGACGGCAGCCGCGAAAAGCAGGTACTGGAAACCAAGAAGGAATCGTCTTATTACGACAAGCTAGCCGGTAAAAAAGAAGAATCAAAAGAAGAAAAGGCCACCAAATTAACCGAAGAGATAGAACTGCCATTAGAAATGCCTATCAACCTGAGACCAAGGCCAAGTGTATTGAGCGGTAAAACTTATAGAGTTATGACACCTATGGGCAAAGCTTATATCTCGATTAATGAAGATGACGAAGGCAATATTTTCGAAGTATTCATTAACGTCGGACGCGCTGGATCGGATATAACTGCCGACGCCGAGGCTATCGGACGCTTAATATCACTGACGTTTACAATACCGACCGACTATTCGAATGACCAAATCGCTCAAAAAATCATATCAAGGCTGCGAGGGATTGGCGGATCAAGTTCGACCGGATTCGGCGCCGAACGAGTCCGTTCATTGGGCGACGCCGTAGCCAAAGCCATCGATATGCATCAGACTGCCAGAATGACTGAGGAATCAGAAGAAGAGACCGAAGTGACCGAGAAGAAAGAAGAGACTGCCTCGCTTTGGACCGAAAAAGCTCCGGCAAAAGTGATAGCCACAGACCTTTGTCCGGAATGCGGTTCGGCCAGCCTGCGCTTTATCGAAGGCTGCCAAAAATGCGAACTTTGCGGTTTCAGCAAATGCTAATATAATGTATTAAAACAAGGAGAAAAATTTAATGAAAAAACAAACTATTATCTATGCTGTCTTTGGAGTACTAGCATTCTGCGGATTAGTTGCAGGCGGATTATATCTATACGACCAATCGGACAACTCGAAAAATTCGGACACTATAAAGACTGAGGGCACACCGAAACAAGAATTGACCGGTAACGAGACCGTTTCTTATCAAGGAGAAGAGGGCAAGACCGCCCTTGAGCTACTGCAACAGAACGCCACAATCGTAACGAAAGGTGAAGGCGCTAATGCCTACGTTATAACCATCAACGGCAAACTTGCAGACACTGCAAAAAACGAGTATTGGAAGATGAACGTCAACGGTGAAATGTCAAATGTAGGCGCCGGTAGCTATATAACAAAAGATACAGATACGATTACTTGGGAATTTGCTACGTGGGAATAAAGTGATGACAAAAAATAACACTTTACTAAAAAACGCCGTATTAATCATCTGTTTGATCGCTGCGGCCGTGACTTGGCGCATTATCAACCACAATTACAATTTTGCGCCTAACCTAGAGCTTATAACGACCGCAAGCGTCATAGCGGCCGTCGCAATCGGCCTTAGGGGTGCAATGATAGTACCTATCGCTTCGATGGTAATATCTGATGTTGTCATCGGCAATACTTCGATTTTTGTCTTTACTTGGAGTTCCTTCGCAATTATCGGCGCGTTGGCGATCTTGTTGAGGAAATTAAACGATAAACCGGCAAAACAAGTTCTTTATTCGATCGGTTTTGCTGCCGGCAGCTCGTTCTTGTTTTTCCTTGTAACTAACTTTGGTGTTTGGGCCGAGGGATGGTATCCCGCAACCTGGGCCGGTTTAGTTAGTAGTTACACGCTTGCGTTGCCTTTTTATCGCACTATGTTGATCGGCAACTTGATTTTGGTCCCGACGGCCATTGCCGCCTGGCAAATAGTTAAAGCCCGTCAGGCCGCCAAAAGTTCAGTAGTCGATTCCCTTGTTCGCAATTAACTTGTCGTCAAAATGATGTTTTAGCTTCGTCATCTCGGTTGCGATATCTACCTTGTCGATTAGCGACGGCGGAAAGTTGCGCCCAGTCAGACAAAGGCTTGTTCTGGTGTGCTTGTCGTCGATAAGTTTCTTCAGATCATTTATCGTAAGTAGCCCGTCATGGACAGCGTTATTTATTTCATCGCAGATTACCAGCTGAAAATCACCGGAAACGGCTGATTCGTAAGCGAAGTCATAAGTGCGCCTGGCTTCTAATATGTGTTCTTGTCTAGTGGATTTTGAACTCAATTCGCCTGCCTCGAAAAAACCAAGTCCGCCTTTGTAGAATGTCAGTTCGTCCTTGAATGCCGGCTTGACGGTTCGGATAAAATTATGTTCGCTGACATCCCATAGTTTAATAAACTGCACGAAAGCAACTTTCCATCCTGCACCCAAGGCCCTAACTAGCAGGCCTAGCCCTGCGCTGGTCTTACCTTTGCCGTCACCGGTGTATACGATGACAACGCTGTCTTTTTGTTTGAAATCTTCAAACGCCATGTTTATAGTATATGACAGAAGTAGCCCGGTATACAGAAAACAAGCCCCTCAAGGCGTTATAGATATATCAATATAACCAAAAATAATTTATACTTCTATTAGCCTAATCGGAATGAAATACATGACGAAGACTAAGAAAAATATATTCAGAAAATCTGCCGAAGCTCCAGCCGAGTTACTTGACAAGACGATCAACTTAACCAAAGGCGTCGGTCAAAAAATTCAATCAGGCAAAACGATCCAAAGATCAAAAGATTATTGGCGTACATTAGGGCCAGGTTTAACTACCGGCGCTTCAGACGACGATCCGTCGGGTATCGCCACTTATTCTCAAACCGGCGCCAAATACGGATTCAACTTGTTATGGCTGGCAGCATTCACATTCCCCCTTATGGCGGTTGTCCAGGAAATGTGTGCCCGCATTGGACTAGTGACCGGCAGCGGGCTCGCGACCAACATCAGAAAACACTTTTCAAGGAAGGTTCTATACGTTTCCACGTTGCTGCTATTTGCGGCCAATACCTTCAATATCGGCGCGGATTTGGGCGCTATGACGAAAGCGATTCAGTTATTATATCCGGCTTGGAATTTTGCTTACGTCGTGATTATCTTAACCGTAATCACGCTTTGTTTGCAGATATTTACACCATATGAACGCTACGCTAAGTACCTGAAGTGGTTGGCGCTGGTACTGTTTTCTTATGTCGCGTCGGCAATTTTAGCTAACCTGAATTGGGGCGATGTCCTAAAACACGCTGTTATGCCCAGCCTAGACTTTAGTAAAGACCAGTTGTTGCTAATCTGCGCAATCCTAGGAACGACTATCTCACCTTATTTGTTCTTTTGGCAAACTTCACAGGAAGTTGAAGAAGCCATTAGCCGAGGTGAAACGACCATAGCACTGAGAAAAGGTACCAACAAAGAGCAAGTCCATCAAATGCGCGTCGATGTATGGTCAGGAATGTTTTTATCTAACGTGGCTATGTTCTTTATTATCGCAGCCTGCGGCGCGATTCTATTTCCTAACGGTATCACGAATATCGATTCAGCCGCCCAGGCCGCCGAAGCATTGCGACCGTTCGCTGGCGACGCGACATACTTTTTGTTTGCCATTGGCATTATCGGAACCGGCATGTTAGCAATACCGGTGTTAGCCGGATCCAGCTCTTACGCTATAGCCGAGAGCTTTAAATGGCAAGAGGGATTAAGCAAAAAACTGCGCCAAGCCTACGCCTTCTACGGCATCATCATCATTTCAATGATCATAGGGCTGATCATAAATTTCATTGGTCTCAATCCGATTGAAGCTCTAATCTACGCGGCCGTTGCAAACGGTATAGTCGCGCCAATGGTTCTGATCCCTATAGTTTTAATCAGCAGCAACAAAAAAATCATGGGCGAATGGGTAAACAAACCCATAACTAAATTTATAGGCTGGACCGTGGTTGGCATCATGTCCCTTTCGGGAATTGCCGCGATTATTTCACTATTTTAACGATTTCCGGCCGGTTGTCAGGCATATATTTATAGTAGGAAACCCTATTGATTTCCATTCGTGCCGGTAATGCCGATCCATCAACGCCGTCTGGCGGAAATTCCCTTAATTTCTCGCCGCCCCACGCGCCGCCCAAAGCAAGATTAGCTACGAAATTAAATGGTCGGTCATAAGGCCATTGATCGATTTTGTATTTTTCTTTTTTATTGACGACGTAAAAAGGTTTCCCGTCGACATAGTAAGTCAGGTTCTTGGGAGTCCACTCAAAACCGTATGTATGAAACTTATCATAACAATCAGGTATTTTAATGGTCGAAAAATGATCGACATCATCAGGGTCTTTTTGTGAATGAGCAACCGCATACACTACATTCGGTTCAAAGCCGACTGCTTCGATTATGTCGAGCTCACCGTTTTTACGTGGGTTTGCCGGGTCAAAATCGTCGTCAGGATTATTCTCTTGATTTACTGCACTAAGCCAGACTGCAGGCCAAGTACCAACGCCTTTTGGTAATTTCGCTTCAATTTCAAACTTGCCGTATTTGAATTCTTGCTTACCCTGGGTGTCGATACGTGCTGAAGTGTATTTGTAGCCGTCGACTGCCTCGTTATGGGCTTCAATAATCAATACCCCATTTTCGATTCGAATATTTTTTGGGTTGTCCGTATAATACTCGGCCTCACTGTTAGCCTCTGGGGCACCTTCGTATATATTCCATTGTTTATCATCAAGTTGATTATTAGGGCTATTATCAAAATTTTGTTCCCAAGTCGGAACATTACTGAAATATTCGCCATTAATGCCCTTAACAGGGATGACTTCTTGTAATTGTTCGGCGGATGGCGCTTTGTTTTCAGTGTCTTCGATTACAGGTTTCGGTTGATCAAGAACGTGTACATTCTTACAGCCGGGCATTAATATCGACGCACTCATAACAAGTGCTAGCAAACTTTTTTGCGCAGCGCTATAACGAGCCCGTTTTTCGGGTCTATCATCATTTGTGAGTATATTATTTTGCTCTGGATTATTCTTCATAATGAAATTTCTATTAACTTACATATTATACACTAATTTAGTGTAAATTGCAATAGTTATTTCGCTTTTGCTTTTCGTCCTACTAGGACTCATCAGCATGACTATTTAATTCATGGAAGCAATTTTGTAGACCGTACTCTAGGGAGCCTGTTCGGGCTCAAGTAGAGTACGCGTCTACGTGTTGTTAACTGATGTCTCAAATAAGCGTAAGTTCGGTGGCCTCCGTAAGTTGCCTCTCTGCGGAAGCCTTCTTGTTATTCCACATAAACATAATTATGGAAATAACAGTGATAACCGCCATTACTAGCAGCCAGCAAAAGAGGATTTTCCAGGCTAAACCTAGAGCTTGCCTCAAGGCTATACTGCCAAAGCCGCCGATAACGACTGCTCGGCCGATTGAATCACCTAATCCCATTTTTTTCACCTCCTTGTTTTTACCATGCCCGTTTGGGCCTACGGAAGCTTAACCAAGTGCTGTAAATATACAGTACTTCACGGTAAGTCGCATAAAGCTCGATAGGTAAAAGAGTGACAGCGTAAAAATACTGCCAACCGTCTAATTGATCTCCATACCTGGATAATTTGTATATTTGCATGAACACTATCACAATTGGTAGTAGCAAATATATTGGAATGATTTGGATCGGTATCCCAGACAGAAAGATAGCTATATAGGCCGCTATCATTAACAGCCTCATTGGGAAATTAAGGATCAACAGAGTGACACCAAAAGTATCGTACCAAGAATTCCTTCGAATACCTCTTTTACGAATCACATCTATGGTGCCGCTGGCCCAACGACAGCGTTGTCTCCATAACCCACCGGGACCATTAAGTTTCAATGGTACGGCTGGCCAGGAAATCATTTCATGGCAAGATTTAGTTTCCCAACCCAGATCTTTCAGATCCAAGGTGAGTAGATAATCCTCCACTAGACAATCGTTGACCCAAACAATGTCATCCCCTAACCCTCTTTGGCGATTAAGTTTCCTGACATCGCAAAGTGCCGACATACGGAACAGACTTGCTGCTCCAGATAGCACGCGTGCAGAATTTAAACTCTCAATGCGCCACGCGTTGGATAAGGAATACTCAATATTCTGCATCCTCCATAAAAACCTCTCCCAACGAGTTGCGAAAGGTTTAAGCGGCATAGTCCGGCAAGCCGAACAAATACCGCCAGTTTTGGGTTCACGGGCAAATTTCTTGAGACCTACCTCGACAATGCGCTTATGGACGATTGTGTCACCGTCCATATTAAACACAAAATCGATATTCTTGGCATCAATCAATTTAAAGCCGTAATTCAAAGCACCGGACTTCAGGTATGGGTTCTTACCCATATCCACAAGTCGCAACATCTCGGGACCATAAATCTTTTGGAGATCTTCAATAATCTCCACGGTTCGATCTGTACAGTTATTTGCAATAACCAGAACATATTCAAACCGGCAGGTTTGAGACATGAGCGAACTAATAGTACGCTCAATCTCAGCCTCCTCGTTATATACCGGCACAAGTGCCACTACACGAGGATGTGTCGACTTCATAGAAGCTACACGAACGCTTTCCTTCATTAGGGCTGCCAAACGAGGGTGCTTTGGCATCAAGGCCACCTCCTTCAATAAAAATGAATTGAGACATCAATGTTAACGAGCGATAGATACTTAGGATATGTCAAAACACCTCCAAAGTTCTACCATGAGTAGTATTTTACACTATTTTTGATGTTTAGTCAATAATTAAGCGTTAGTATGTTATCTAAATTAATGCCTCAGGCGTCTTGTTTAGTTAGATACTCCCTTACTCCGTCGAGCCATCCGTCGACAAAATATTCCTCTGGTCTGAACGTTTTTATATCCACCCATTCATATTTATCGTGGTGGTTGCCAAGCTTGACTTCACCCCCTAAGTATTTCGCATCGTACCCAATCGCAAATATCCTAACTTTTCGCATATCAAGACCGTGTTCTTCGCGCTCTACCCTGAAAAACGCTACCGGATCAGTATACGAATATTTGAAATTTTCGCCCAACTCTTCGGACATCTTTCTTTTTATAACCAATGACAAATCGGTTTTGAACTCGTCCTTTTTAATACGGCCTCCCGGCAAATCCCAATGGCCGAAAATATCGTGCGTTATCAGTAACATATCACCGTCACGTATCAAAAGTTTTACCGCGACAAAATACAAATCTTTATCATATATATCCATTCACTCATCATAACAAAAAAGACCTATTAAAAGGTCTTTTTGAATAGAAACTTGGTGCGGGTACAGGGACTCTAACCCTGGACTTCTTCCTTGGGAAGGAAGCGCTCTAACAACTGAGCTACACCCGCATACTGTCATTATACATCTTATCAACGGGGTTAGAATCTTTGAACTCTGTCACGGATAATTTGCTCTGCAAATTTCCGCGACCCCGCCTCAGTCGGTGACGTTCGTCATCCGGCTTCCGGCCTTGCGAACTGCCGCCACGGCAGTTCTCACCCTGGACTTCTTCCTTGGGAAGGAAGGCCACGTTCCGCGACCCCACGATTTCACGATTGCGAGCACAGCTCGCATCGGAAAGTCGTCTTGCGACCCGCCGGCATGGCGGGTCTCACTCTAACAACTGAGCTACACCCGCATACCCCAATATTATATCGTTAATAGTTTACATATGCCATAAATCAAATCATTACATAAGTGCATGTCGCTTCGCCAAAGGCGGGCCACGAGAATATTACCCGTTTCAAGAACCAAAGTTCTAGGTAATTTATTCTCGTGGCCACATATAACGACACCAAACTAGTCGGTAAATTCCGGCCAACCGCCTACTGCTGGCTTAAAAGCCAGGATCAACTTTGCTTCACGCTGGTTAACGCAATCGCCATCGTATTCACATTTCGAACATGCGGCGAGTACTTTTTCCAGAAACTCATCAGAAAGTCTACCGTTATAGCAGTAAATTTCGTCTTGTGCGGTTTGATCAAAGCAATCTTTATCCACTTTCGGATCTGCGATAGGATTCTCACTGAAATTACCCAACATCTTAATCCCCCCTTTCAATTAATATGGCAGAACTTGCATTTATAGTAGCTGCTGCCAAACACGTTAAGGGCAGCGCGTCAATAAATTGAATGAATTTACCAACACGCTACCCTTTACAACGGGGAAAATATCAAGGTACGCGTATATATGCGGACATGCACTGTAATGATTTGACTTATTAACGGGCGTCTTATACCAGTAATTGATAGCAGATAGAATTAAAATACCATATAACAGATGATATATCAAATACTTGACGCGGTAGGGACTTTTTATTTTGGCTAGATACATTCTGCGACTCACGTCACAGAAAAATATATCGAGCAAATTGCTTACGACTGACCTATCGCGCTTGAGCAGTCTCGCCGTCGGGCTCATTTTTACCCGAGTCACTAGACCTTTTTTGCGACGAAGAATTGGCTGCATCGACATACACTGCTGATACTTGGCGTAAGAATACGATAAGCCACAAGAACAAGGTCATCGCCGAGGCCACTTCCATTGCCACCAGCTGCAACTTACCCTCTCGAAACAACCAATAGCTTCCGACAACCAATACCGTCGAAATATATGATAGTGCGATAAACGCTCTTGAAAATATAGGCACAAGCATAGGCAAAGTCATCATAAGAATACAAAAAGTCAACGTCATGATATCTGCCGATATGTCGTGTACTTGGCGAAACATGTTATAAGGGAAAATCCCGACACCGATCATAGCAACACCGATAATCATAAAAAGAGCCCTGACTACGCTCGCATTGATTTTTGCATATTGACCGCTGACGCGCTGGATTTTCTGGAAATCGCTGACAATATAATCGGCTAAACTGACCATGAGAATGCCACCAATAATTATCGTCAAATTAAAGGTATAAGACGACAAAGAACCGCCGGTGCCAAGCGCACTAAAGTGATCTTGCCACCATTGCTTGTTATCTGACGTGATTATACTGGTAAGAGTGCCGCTGATAACGAAAAACGTCAGTATGCCTGCTAGTTTGTTAGCCGACATTCGTGACGCGCGAAGATAGACTATATAAGAGGCCAGCGAAACGACGAATGACGTGATAATAGCGGCTGATAATGCATCGATTGTCATTTTAGGGAAAACGTTGGCAATAAGATACGATGCGGCCGCAATAGACAAAAAACTGATAGCGGCATGCCCAAATGATAGCGCGGATATAGCCAAAAATCTTCGAAAACCAGCCAGATGGTTGCCCACGACCCTGAAATTATCTTGAGAATTACGATAACCGATTATAAAACTGATAGCAGCGGCACCGGCCACACACAGCGACAAATCAAAGCCAACCGTTCTAATATCAAAAGTCGTGGCATTAATACTACTAAAAATAAAGATAGTTAACATCAAAGAGGCTAACATTACTATACCAGCATAAATGAGTGCTCGAGATTCAATTTCTCGCCTGCTGGGCAACTTGCGGTCTATTGATGCCATGCCTAAATTATACTATGAAATCGACTCGCGATTTATTGATAAATACTCCTGTAAACCGGTTAGCCAGCCGTCGACAAAATATCCTTCTGGCTCAAAGTTATTGATATCAACCCATTCATATTTATCGTGATTTTTTCCAAGTCTTATTTCTCCGCCCTTGTACTTGGCATCATAGCCAATCGCAAATATCCTTACTTTTTTCATATCCAAGCCATACTCTTCACGCTCAACCCTAAAAAATAAGATTGGTTTACCGCAATCGTATACAAAATCTTCGCCGAGTTCTTCCAATATTTTTCTTTTTATTACTGCTGATAAATCAGATTTGAACTCATTCTTTTTAATGCGACCGCCGGGCAAATCCCAGTGCCCAAAAATATCATGAGTAATCAAGAGCTTTTCACCGTCACGAATAAGAAGTTTCACTGCCACAAAATATAAATCTTTGTCATAGATGTCCATTTGTATATAATAACAAATCTATGGTAAAGTCTGGCCCATATCGGTGTCGCCCAGATAGTTGATTTTAAAAAATACAAAAAAAAGCATTAATGCTTCATTAAATAAATCTGGTGC
>CAZEGB010000009.1:0-13108 GCA_964511655.1 uncultured Saccharimonas sp. (SeqCode)
GTCTCGGCCTGTGAATCTATTTCATTTCGCACCAAAGTAATTTCTAGCGCGCGTTGCGCCGTTGCTGACCCTTGATTCATAATCGACAAACCGCCGACTGCAACCAAACTGAATATGGAAATAGCGAACAATACCTCAATCAAGGTGTCGCCGCGAATTTTATAATTATCACGTACCTCAGTTACAGTCGTTTGACGCATCCCCGCCCCCTAGTGTTTCTATGCCACTAGAACCGGTGGAATTGGCACCTATCCTAACAGCCGATTTTGGACCGGTGAATAGACCGTTGGAGCTGACGCACATTGTAAGGGACTGATTAACTAATGCATCCTCGGTAATCATGGACTGAACGACAGTACTCGAACCGACACTACTAGGACTATACACTACGTTGTCAGGGTCGATGAAGGTTCGTACCATACCACTGTTCGGCGAAAGAAGGATTAGTATTGAAAATTGCATCGGGCTACCATCATCGTTTACCAACGCGGAGCCCCACTCCAGGTCGTATGTCTCCTTCATTACGCTAGAAACGTACGTATCATACCCGCCCGCCTCAGTCCTAAATACGTCGACATCGTTCAAAAGCGGGGTAGCCTCGGTGACACTGCAATCGCAACCGGCGACTTTTTGTATGTTGATAGTTTTGCCGTCAGTGGTAGTAATAAGCCGGCCCAAAAGCACGCAATCGGATTGGCCGCGATTGAAATAATACCCTTCGCAATCGATTTGCGTCGCTTGGTCATGATTTACATTGGTTACGTCGGAGTACTGTTGCTGTAAGATAGATTGAAGCGACGAGACGCTGTCGCGATATCGCTGTGTGTTGATAGAATTACCCGATCCGATCAGAATTGCGGCCACAAGCAGACCGGTAATGGCTAGGAATAGTATCGTTTCTATTATCGTAAAACCGTTTTGATTCGAGTACTTCATATGTCCCGATTATACCATAAGCATGTTTGTCACATAACCCTTAAACTAGGCTGGAAAAAAATATATTGACCAGATAATTGCCGGCGAGCCCCGCAACCACGTAACCGGTGATTAAAAGCGGTCCGAAAGGCACATGTGAGTTTCGCTTGATCTTGCCGGCTACCATACCGGGTATCACTATCAAGCAACCGATAAAATTGGCAAAAAACAGCGCAATAAATGCCAGTTTCCAATCGGCCAGCATCAATGCCAGGCCCAACCCCAGTTTGATATCGCCAAAGCCAATCCACTTGCCTTTCGATATTATGTATAGTGCCAAGTAGATACCGCTAAGAATAATCACCGACACGAGAATATTTATAATTTTATCGGATTTATCTGATGCACTAAAGAATACTAGCAACGCGTTACAAAAGCCCAAACCAATAAAAGTGTAGTTTGCCTTGTCAGGCAACATCGACCATTTTGCGTCATATGCGAATAAAATTGCCAGCACTATCCCAGAAAGCAACCAAAGAACTAAATGAAAAACCTCCACACCACTATCTAAGCGATAAGGCCAAAAAACATAGGATGCGACGAAAAAAACCGCCAAGCCAAGCTCGATCATCGGCTCTAGATAGCCGATTTTCTTATGACACTTTCGACATTTACCTTTAAGAACCAGCCAGCTGACAAGCGGCACCATATCATACCAACGTAGCTTATAAGAGCAATGCAGACACTGAGACCTATCATTTAACGGCGACGCTTTGGTCAGCTTGTGCAGGCTGTTGTATTCACTCATATTGACCCGCTCGCCCTCGTCTTTATCTTCCATCAATTGAAGTGCTCTTAGTCGCCACATCGAGGCGCCGGCAAAACTGCCGAAACAGAGGCCAAGAAAAATTAATACTAAATAGATTAATAGCTGTTCAACATGCATACGTTTTAATCATATCAGTTAATCAAACAAAAAGAAAACCCGTTTTTTTGCAAAACGGGTTTCCTGTTTTTGTTTTACGCTTGATTAGTTGTTGGCGCAGTAGACGCCGCCGCTTTCAAGGACGATACGCAATGCGACTTTTCGGTTACCGGCAGTTTTAACCGCACCGCCCGTGTCACAGGTAGCGCTGACCGTGTACCATACCACGTTCTGGTTGGCTACGTCATCGTATCCGTTAGCAATTAAGCCGTCGTTATGCGGTGTCAAGGCGTAATTCGTCAACGTCGACGCTGCAGTGCTCGCGCCGGATGGGTCGAACCATGCGTCACCTGCCGTCAACAAATATTGAGTGACGAAGGCCGAGTCCTGTGCAGTAGAGACTCCTAGCGGTATAGCACCTCTATTGGCTGCCGAGTAGTTACCGATTGCCGTAATGGCGCGGCCGACATCGTTCTTGCGCTGCGAGTCACGCTGACTGCGCTGCAAGGCTGGCAGTGCCAAGAATACCATCATGAATATTAATCCGGCGATAGCCAAGACCAACACGACTTCGATGATCGTAAAACCTTTAACTTTTTTGTTGATGTTCATGAAATTTTTCCACCTTTCTTATGAACGTTTTATCTTAAAAGCTTATGCTTCTAATGCTACACCATGGATTAATTATTGTCTAGACATTTATCCCATTAACTAAACTATAGATTGGCAGCAGGATTGCAGCGACCATACTGCCGGCAACGATCGCCAAAACGACCATCAACATCGGTTCGATAGTGGTCGAAATCGTCCTGATTTGCTCGTCTAGCTCATCTTCATAAACTTGGGCCGTCTTGCCCATCATCTCGTCAATGCGACCGGACTTTTCGCCGATACCGATCATCTGTGGTACTAGTGGCAAGACGTAATCTTCCGGCTGGAGCGCGGCCGACAAAGCTTTGCCGCCTTTGACTTTTTCGGCAGCCCTGTCGATATTCTCTTGGACTATGGTATTATTGACGGCTCTAGCGGTGATTTTTAGCATATCCAGCATACTGACACCGGTGCTAAGTAATGTCTGGCCGGTGCGCATAAAACGCGCCATGTATAACTTTCGAAACATCAACCCGAAAACCGGTACGTTCAATTTCATAGTGTCACTCATCCTTATGCCCGTGCTTGTTTTTAGGAATTGAATCAGGAAGTATATTGCAACGCCAAGAATTATTACTAACAGCCACCAGTAATTGACGCAGAAGTTCGAAATGTCGACCATAACTTGCGTGATGAACGGCAAATCCCTTTTAAGGTCGTGGTATAGTTTCTCTACCTGAGGTACGACGGTGAACATCATGAATGCGATGACACCGAGTATGACGATGAGCACTATGATCGGGTAAGTCAAAGCGCCTCTTATCTTGCTCATGATAGCAGCATCTTTCTCTTGCTGATTCGCGACCCGCTGCAATGACTCGTCAAGTGTTCCCGATATCTCACCTGCTCCGACCAGAGCCAAAAATATCGGGTCGAACACTTCGGGAAATTTCGCAAATGAATCCGAAAGCGACTTGCCGCCCTCTACCGAAGCCGTCACGTCCTGAATGACCGACTGCATTTTCTTGTTCTGTGTTTGTTCTAAAACCGTGTATAAACATTGCGACAATGGCAGGCCGGCACTAATCAACGTCGCCAACTGGCGCGTGAACACCACTTTATCCTTGGTGGTAATCCGTCCGGTCAATCTGGTAAGAAAATTATCTTCCTCGTCAAGTTCCCTGATATCCAATGGCGTGAAACCCTGGTCGATCAAAAGATGCGCGGCGGCACTCTCCGAGGTCGCTTGCACGGTAGCCTTGACTATCTTGGAAGTAGAATGATCGCGGGCCTCATATGTGAATTTCTTCATCGCGTTAGAAACCTCCCATCTTTAACCAAAGTGTTCTGAGTATAAACGTACTTCGCATTATGTATGTAGTTTCTAGCGTGATTCATCGTCAGCTACGCATTAACCTTTCAAATTCATTCAGATCGACAGCGACTTCACGGGCACAGTCATATGTTACGGTGCCGTTTTGAACCAAACTTACTAGCGTCCTATCCATCGTCTGCATTCCTTGGTCGGCTCCGGTCTGGATTACGGCATCCAATTGATGCGCCTTACCTTCACGAATAATATTACGTACAGCCGGATTAGCGATTAATACTTCGGCTGCTACGACTCGCCCGCCGCCGATTGCCGGTATCAGGCGTTGCGAACAGATTGCCATCAAAATATTTGATAACTGAGCCCTGATCTGCGGCTGTTGATGCGGCGGAAAGACGTCAATCATACGATCGACCGACTGAGAGGCGCTGTTGGTGTGCAAGGTTGCAAAGACCAAGTGGCCAGTCTCGGCGATAGTAATAGCTGCACTGATGGTTTCAAGGTCTCGCATCTCGCCGATAAGAACGACGTCGGGGTCTTGGCGCAAGCTGGAACGAAGTGCCGCGCTAAAACTGTACGTATCGTAGTGGACTTCACGCTGAACGACCGCGGATTTTTTTGATTTATGAGTAAATTCAATCGGGTCTTCGATAGTTACGATGTGTTGCGGGCGCTCGTTGTTAATCTTGTCCACAAGCGCTGCCAAGGTGGTCGATTTGCCGCTGCCAGTCGGACCGGTAATCAACACCAAGCCGCGCGGATAATCCGCAAAGTTCATGACAACGTTTGGCAGACCGAGTTCGGTCACGGTTTTTATTTCGTTTGGAATCAACCGCAAAGCCGCCGCAAGATTACCGCGCTCGTGATAAGCATTAACACGGAACCGCCCAAGCGTACCGAACGCAAAACTGAAGTCAAACTCTTTATCTTTCAATAGAATTTGGCGCTGCTCTTGGTCGAGAACGGCAAAAATTAAAGTTTCAACGGTTTGTTCATCGAGCGCATCAAAACCGATAATCGGTAAAAGTGAGCCGTCAATACGCAGCATCGGCGGCAGACCGACCTGAAGGTGTAGGTCGGAGGCGTGTTTGCGCACTACTTCTTCGAGCAGTATTTCGATTCTTAGTTCTTGGCTGCTGTTCATTTTATCCACCCTTCTTCTATGCAGTATCTGCCGTTACGCGGTTTACTTCCTCTATGGTAGTAACACCTTCTAATACTTTCAGATAACCGTCTTGTCGCATCGTTACCATGCCTTGCTGTTGGGCCTTGCGTTGTATCTCGGCGCTCGTCGCCCTGGCAACTATCAAGTTTTGGATTTCTTCGTTGACATCCATAACTTCATACAGACCAGCGCGACCGCTATAACCTCGCGGGGCCGGATCTTGGCGGGTATCGATACCCTTGGCTAAAGTATAAGCGCTTTGGCCCGCCAAGGGCAAGTCTTTATAGCCCAAATCTTGCGAAACTCTGGCCACGTCGGCCTTAGTCTTGGGCAGTAGATGCCCGACCGTAGCCAGTATGTTCTGAGTCTCAATCGGACTAGACTGATATGATTCGCGTTTTTTAGCAATCCGGCGCACTAATCGTTGGCCGATAATCGTGTTGACAGTACTAGCTATCAAAAACGGTTCGACGCCCATATCCAAAAGGCGCGGCAAGACTCCGGCTGCGCTATTGGTGTGCAAAGTACTGAACACCAAGTGACCAGTCAAAGCCGCTTGTACGGCCAAATTGGCAGTTTCACTGTCACGAATCTCACCGACCATGACTACGTCCGGGTCTTGGCGAAGAATCGAGCGAAGTCCATTAGCAAACGTTAGCCCGACGTCGGGGTTAACCTGAATCTGGTTAACGCCGCTCATTTTATACTCGACGGGATCTTCCAGAGTAACAATATTAACGGCATCATCCTTTATTTCTTTGATCAAAGCATAAAGGCTGGTCGTTTTGCCGCTACCGGTCGGACCTGAGGTCAATATCATGCCGTTTGGCCGACGGATACCTTTTCGAATCGCCCTTAAAGCGCGGCCGGCATAACCCATCTCTTCGATATCAAAGGAGTTATCTGATTTATCGAGAATACGAATAACGACTTGTTCGCCCCATATCACAGGGCTGATGGCGATACGCAAGTCGACTTCTTTATTGGTGACCTTTACGGTAAATTGACCGTCCTGAGGCGTGCGGTGTTCATCAATCTTCAGATTGGACAAAATTTTTATACGGCTGACAAGCGCAGGTTCGATACTCTTTGGTAACTGCATGATTTCACGCAGCATACCGTCAACCCGACAACGAATCTTTAGGGTACCTTCCAGAGGCTCGATGTGAACGTCGCTAGCGCGAGATTTCAATGCATATTCAAGAATCGTGCTGAGCGCCTTACTGATCGGCGAATCCTGAACAATCGTTTTGACGTCCTTGTTGGATTCCTGAGTCGCCTCTTCTTCCTCGCTGGCAATAGCTGCTTCATCAACGCTTGAAAGATCGGTCTTGTATTGGCCCAAAACGTGGCGTATGCCCGCCTCGGACGCCATGAATACCTTCAATGGACGCTCGATTCGACTAGCCAAGTAGTCAACCGCCTGGACGTTATTAGCATCTATCATTGCGATAGCTAAACGGTTCTGGACTTCAGCAAGCGGAACGGCCATATAACGCTCGGCGGCATCTTGAGGCAGAAGTTCTAGAATACTCTGATCGATGATCGAGTTAGTCAAGTTAACATAAGGTACGCCTGAAACCTGGGCAATAGCGTGAGTTAAAGTCTCGTCAACTACGATATTTTGCTCGGTCAACAATCCAAGAAGCGGCTGATTGGTTTCTTTGGACTCGGCCTCAACGCCGCGCATGACTTCTTTGCTAACTAAACCCTCGTCAACCAACAGAGCAACAAGCTTGTCTTGTATGTCACTTGTAAGAAGTGCCATATTTCACCCCGATCTAGTCCCGCCCGCTAATTTTAACCGGCACGACTGGATTTATCGCATTGTCGTTAAATACTTCTGGGCTTGGTTCAACGATTGTCGAATCTATCGGCTGGATCGTTTTTACAGTTGCTGTCCAGGTTTTATCTGGAAATACATTTTTCGCTACGAGGTACGCTACGAATACGCTGATTGATGCGATAAGGATTATCATGGCTATGTCTGTCTTTTTCATTGTTGTTTTACCGTTTTATCCTCTAGTTTCATAACCCGCGCCGGCAGATAAAATGCTTTGCCGTCGATTTTTAGGGAGCGTACCGCTCCTTGGCTCTCGATTTTCAGCGAAGTTACTTGTATAGTGCGAATTGATTTTTCAAGGTTGATTAACACTTGCTTTAAAGCATTGTCATCCCCAAAAACCGACAAGTTAAAGGAAATCTCACCTAAAGAATTGACTGAGGTTAACGTACTGGCGTCGACAGAATCTTCAGTACTAGTCAGAGACTCGACACCATCTACTGGAATTACTTGAAAAGTGTCCAAGGTCAAACCGGGTATATCGTTAATCAATTTGTTCTGGATAGAAGCCCCAAGCGCAGGCGAATTCGCTTCTGATGGTAACGCATCCAGCACGACCTGAACCGCTTCGGTGTCAGGTTCAGCCATATTATTAATCAATCGCTGGTTAGTGTTCAACACTTTGATCTGGTTTTCCAGTTTGCTGACGTTGCTATTATTCAGCCTTAAGGTCGCGACGGTTTTAGACTTTTCCGATAATACCTTTTCGTTGAAAAAAAGTAGTTTCGTCAAAAATATAGAAGCGACCAGAGCGAATCCGAACAGCACAGATACGCCCGCGACCCAAATAAACATTACGCGGTTAGCGTTAGCTATCTGTGTCCGTTTTCGAATGGCAATATCACCTGATTGCGTATCCATGCTACTGGCCCTCCGTTATGTCTTTGGCCTTGTCGGCAAATATGATTTTTGGAACTCCTAAGTATGAATCGGTAGCGTTTTTCTCGCCCTTTACGGACACAGATACATCCTTCGAAGATGATGCAAAAAGTTCCGTCGCACATACGAAGCTAATAGTGAACCTAAGCACTTTATTACCAGTCGAATCATCACCGAAACTGGTATTACTCGTGCTAATACTTGAGGCAAGGCTAATCGGGTCCTGTTTTTCGATATCATCGCCGACTAAAACGGAATAATTCACCATAGCACCGGCAATAGTCTTTTTAAAGACTTCGAGTGCGGCGTAGCTGTTTGGCGCCTGGCCGTCAATCGTGACCAGGTTCGTACTTGTATCAATTTTTAGTATGGATATTTGAATGTCATTAGGTGAAGGCGGTATGATTTTTAATAGCGTATCGAAAATACGCGAGGTAATCTCTTTTTTGTCATTTAAAGCCGAAATCTGTGTAAGTTGGTTTTGAATGGTCAGCGATTTAGATAGGTCCGCAACTTTTGCGAGTTTTTGGCTACCGTCTTTAATGGCGCCGTCTGCCAAGTTGCTGCGGACAGATTGCACCACGAATATATAGATCAACAGCAGCGCTACGACAGAGACCGACGCCAAACCGACAAAAACCGACCCAACGATAACCATTGATCGTATACGTTGAGCTTCGATCAGTTCTTGTTTTACGTCTGGGACTAAATTGACTTCTATCATGGTTCATTCCTTCGTTGCGCCAAACCAATAACGGTTGCAAATTCGGAAGCTACGGCGCCAAGCTGCTGTTGATCGGATTGAGCAACTCGTACTCTTTGCCAAGGATTGGCGATACTTGAGGCAATACCGGTCTTGGCAGTAATATATTCGCCGAATTGCGGAATCATGGCCGAAAAGCCGGACAACAAAATGCCGCCTACTGCAATATTCGGATAGCGGGTTTGGAAGAACTTGATAGATTTGACCAGTTCGGTAGAAAAAGTGTCTAGCGTGTTGTCAACAGCCCGGTATACTTGGCCTTCCAGCCTATCAGGTGCCAAGCCGAACTTCAGTATGAATTGCCTCGCCTGATCGTCCTGTACGTTCAAATTTTGGGAGGCGGCTTTGACAAGTGATTTCAGTCCCGTCGGTATATTACGCACCAGTCGCGGACTGTCTCCGTAAGTTATTGCTAAGTCTGTTGCCTTTTCCCCCATATCGATAATCAACCGCGCGTCCTGGACGCCTGATGGCAAAAGCGACCTGACCATTGCTATGGGGTCAGGCTCAGCGGCGATGACGTTATATCCAAGGCTTTCGATGAATTCAAGCCGTTCTTCGGCATAATCATTAGCCGTGCTGGCTATTAACACCTCTTGCTGTTTCGGATCGTGAAGTGATTGACCTAATAGCGCCCAATCAATCTTGGTCTTGTCCATAGCCATCGGGATATATTGTTCGATCTGGTACTTGATAGTACTTCTTAGTTCGGCTTTGCTCATGGTCGGGACATCGATAACCGTCGTAAATGTCTTGCCAGACGGCAGTCCGATAGCAACATTTTTCAATTTGATACCGCTTTGACCAACGGCAGTTTTAATTACCTCACCCAACCGGCGCATACCTTCGCCGGAGTCACTGTTGGTAATTTTTTCATCAGTAGGGGCATAACCGTAATGCAGCAGGTTCCAACTGTCTGGGCCAGAAGGAGTAAGTTGTACAACCCTAACAGCGTTGGTGCCTATGTCCAGCGCGAAAAAGTCGCCCAATCCCTTTAGTAATGCCATATTGTCACTAATTATACATAAGCACTAGCATTAAAAGCAAGCAGAAATTTAATATTATAACCTTGGCGGCATCTCTGTCGTATAGACGGTCTGGACACGCCCGCTGCCAGTAGCCCTGGCATAAGACCATAAGTAAGCGTCAGCCCGAAGATTGAAGGTTTCGGCCGGGTCACCGCTATTATTCGCCCCGACACCTGACCCGCCCGTGCGGTATAGCCATAATTCTCTGGCCATAACAGGTCCATTAACTACTAATGGCATACTGCAGATACTCGTCGTCAAGCGGTAGCTGCCATACGTGCCGTTTGCGCCGCTGCTGCAAGTTTTTATAATACCGCTATTACCACTGGCTACAAGCCAGGCATCTACGTTAGTGACGTTGTCATTGATTATGATATTGTTGGCAATAATGACCAGCTGAGGTATCTCGTTAATACCCTTCAGGGTACCGTTCGTGTAGTTTATATTTCCGCTTATCGTGACGTTGGCCGTCGGAGCATTAATCACAATCCACTGGCCTTTTTTAATATTACCTCCGCCGATAGTTATATTGCCGCTAGCCGTATAAACGCCCTGAAGCCCGTTATAATTCGATATCGACGACAGGTGCGGAGTCGTACTGATAACCGGAAAAGCTTTAGCGACATTCGGGATGGTTTGCGCGTTAGTGTAATTACCGATAGTGCCAACGTCTCCGGTACAAGACGTTCCCCCGCTAGGCACGTTCACGAAACTGAGCGTGCTATATTTGCACACCGTGCTATTAACAAGTCCTGTCCCTGAAAATGCCGACCCTGAAGCCATACCGACTACCGCACCATTGGCAAATATGCCATATTCAGACCAGCTACCGAATTTTGTTATCGGACCGCCGTTAAAGACCTTATCTGAAGTCGTCGTCGCAACGACCGACTTGTAGTCATTCGGATCGGAAGTAAACGATTTGCCTACCGACAAGTCGCCGCCCCAAACCTGGACTTTAGGCTTCTTTACTATTATCACGCACTTGTCTGGTGAATATAGCGCCGAATGCTCCCACAGATCTTCATCACTTGAACGTGCTTGAACCGAAAATGCAAAGCAAATTTTGGTGCCTGCCGGATAATCGCCGATAGTGACAGGAATATAATTGCTAACAGTACCAGCCCATGGGTTCGGACCGCTGACCACAGGTGGCTGACCGCTTACTATACCGTACAATATGTTGAATATCGTATTTTGGCCGCTTTTCAGATTTATACAAACAGAGGGACGATAAAAAGTACACGGCGGTAAGTTTGACGGAATGTATGTACTTGTATTGGTAGGAATTACCCCGTTGTAATAGATCAATTCGCTGACTTGCCACTGGGCCGGTCGATTTTTCGTATGCGTCTGGTATCTATTCCAGAAGTATAACGGTGAAAAGTTATAGTTATATTTAGTCCATGCGTCACTCTGCAACTGTGGCTTGATATAAATCATCGAATTAACTTCTGCTTGATAAGAATCATATCTTTTGACAATCGCTGTATTCAACAAATAATCATAACAAGGTCCGACTGACGTATTAACCTGGTTTGACGGATCGTTGTAATCAGTTCCGAATCGATCGCAATCTTCATCACCGTCGTCGTCTGTAGTACATGTTTCATCCCAATCATCATAATGACCACCTATATCAATATAAATATCCCATATATCACCTGTCGTACATCTTGTAGTTATGTCATATGTCACCGAACTACGCCTTACTGTAGCTAAATCATCTATAATATCGCCAGTAGTACGATTTACCGCAGTTACTTCGATTGGAGGATAATATGTACCACCGTCGTCATCATAACCTCTATGCGGTTGTATGGTTACTCTTATCGGCCGGCAGGCATTACCGGTCGGCCTCGGGGTTGGCGTTGGTGTGGGCGTAGGCGTCGGTGTCGGTAATGGCAGGGCGCCGGCAATCATATTGCCACATAGCGTTTCTATCTGAGCATAAATCATGCCATTGTACCTTATTTCGACGACGACTCGAGGCTGCTGTACATGCACGTCATAAAAATCATCGTTGTTCGAGGGGTCGTACCAAGAAGTGACGTCGGGATAAGCCGTTACTTGCTCGACCGTTATACCCGGTTGACTCATGCGAGCCTCGAAGTCTGTCAAGTCAGCCGCGGTCGGCCTGGTAGCCTTGCCTATCAGTTGAGCTATCGTAAATTCCGCCCCAGTTTTATCTTGGGCTACACCACCCAATCTGCCTTCAACGAAGTTAATAAATGCGGTCGGAGAATTGACACTCGAGTCAATCGCTTGGCCGTTTCCGCTAGTGTCCCTGCCTGTGAATACATCGTTGATACCGTAGAATCCATAAGGGTTTGCCGCGTCGCCGGCGCTACAGGTAGCCCCAGAAAAATAACACGTCCCGCTGGCAGCAAAAACGTTAGTGTATAATAACGCCCCAAACAACACCGATGGGATTACTAGAACGAATAAATATTTTAATTTCATTTGATTAACGCCTCAGCCTGACGCTTTAATATCATATAGTCGTTATAGGGGCTACGAACGGTCGGATCATCGGTTTTTTCGCTTCGGTCCGCAGCTATCTGATAATAATCAGCAGCTTTTTGGTAATCGGCTAGCCCCATATACGCCATAGCGATACTGGCAGCCGTAAGCGCCGACGGATTAATGTCATCCAAGTCCTTAGCGACCGTCAAAGCGGACTCAAAATCTTTGTTATTTACATATAACTGTATCGATTTCAATAAGTAGACTTGTTTTTCTTCCTTGCTGGAAGCGCCATCAGCCAAATCGGCAAGCTCGTCCTGAGTATCGGATAACACCTCTTTTGACGGCGAAGCTCCGGCTTTATTGTCCAAATCGGTCGCTTTTTTCTTAGCCGTCGTCAACTTGGAGTCCTTTGTAGCGCCAAAGTTTTGCCATATTGAAGTGTTAGTTACCAGCCACCAAACGCCCACGCCTATGACGACGGCCGAAACTGCCGCTATGATGAACCATTTATTCTTTACGAACTTAAATTTTTTCGCAAAGGATTTAAATTTATTTTTCTTTGCGTTCGAATCACCCACAACTAATTTTCCTTATGCTTACCTTGCTAACAATAATAGCATATTTGAATTGCAGTCATAATCATAAACTGGCTTTCCATTTACCCAGTAATTTAACAGAGCCCAATTTAAATAACAGACTACGATTCAACCTATATTAGTACTATTTAATCTCGTACGTAACTTGAATCTGGAAGTCGTAATTATCAAGTCCCGGTTGAATAGTATATGATGTCGAAATATCTGAACTAGCCGATGAACCGTTGATAGCTTCACCTGATTTGACCATCCAAGGCATCGGCGTTATACCGCCGGAAGTGATGTCGCTGACAGTTATTACTCGGCCAAGTTTTGCTCCAAGTTCTTTGACACTGGCTTCGGCTTTGGACTTGGCATCTTTTAGAGCCTTGTTGCGAGCCTCTGTCTCTAACACTTTTTGTTTAGCCGAAGAGAAAGAAACCTGCGGTGTTATCGAACCGGACGGCGATGTCGTAACCAAATAATCCTGGACTTCTTGAGCCAGGTCTTTGTCGTCGCGCACGGTGACGGTCAGGGTCATGGTTGCGACTGCGTTGCTTTCCGGCTCGCTGCTGCCGCTACTGTATACCCCATAGTCATACAAATTAACATCAACCTTTATAGC
>CAZEGB010000009.1:13208-14965 GCA_964511655.1 uncultured Saccharimonas sp. (SeqCode)
ATATATATATTGTAGCATTTCACTTTTTCATCACCTCTGTTAAAATATACGCATGAGTTTAAGTATCGGTATCGTCGGCTTACCTAACGTCGGCAAGTCTACTCTATTCAACGCCCTGACGAATAATGATATTCTGGCGGCTAATTACCCGTTCGCTACTATCGAACCGAATACCGGTATCGTCCCCGTCCCCGATGAACGCCTGCCGGTGCTGGCCAAAATGTATGACACGTCCAAAATAATACCGGCGACCGTTACGTTCGTCGATATCGCCGGGCTGGTAGCCGGTGCTAGTAAGGGCGAAGGTTTGGGCAACAAATTCCTGGCAAATATTCGCCAGTGCGATGCCATCGTTCACATCGTCCGCGCCTTTCACGATGACAACGTCGTCCATGTTTCGGATCGAATCGACCCCAAAGAAGACATTGATGTCATCAATACCGAACTGATATTAGCCGACATTCAGACCATCGAGTCCCGTTTGCCGAAAGTCGTCAAAGACGCTAAGGGCCAGCCCAAGCTGAAAGCGGTCGCCGATTATTTGGAAGGCCTGCTCGCCAAATTGAACGACGGTATTCCTCTCTCGCAAATTGCTGATCTAAAGACGGACTACATTGCCGACCTGCACCTGTTGACCGCCAAACCGGTCATTTACGCTTTTAACGTTGATGAGGAAACCCTGATTGACGAGAACAAAAAGGCCGTACTGAGAAACCTTGTCGCTCTAAACCGAACTGTACTCGGCTCACGCACAATATCGTCCCCATCTGAACTGTCGACGGCGTCCAGAATCAATTTTTCTGGTGTCAATGTATCAAAAGATACACTTCCAACAGATAAAATTAATTCTAAATCGCTGTCGCTCAGCCCAGCTAATGAACGAATTGCGCATGAGACGAGTATATTTGTATGCGCTAAATTAGAGGACGAATTGAAGGCTTTGACACCCGAAGATTCGGCAGAACTGTTGGAAAGCTACGGTGTTAAAGAGACCGGCCTGATGCAATTGATCCATGCCGCCTATGACATTCTAGGGCTTCAAAGTTACCTGACGGCAGGACCCAAAGAAGTTCGCGCCTGGACTATTAATAAGGGTTCGACTGCCCCGCAAGCCGCCGGCGTCATCCATACCGATTTCGAAAAGGGCTTCATTGCCGCCCAGATCGTTGATTATGACGATTTGGTTACCGCCGGTTCCGAAACCGCCGCCAAATCTGCCGGCAAGATTCGGACCGAGGGCCGCGACTACGTCATGCGCCCCGGTGACGTCGTCGAATTCCGCTTTAACGTCAGCAAAAAATGATTATCAAATTGATTAATGCTTAAGTATTATTTAATATAAAAGCGTAGATTATAGGCGCCCCAAAACAAATAATCTATTGGTTTCTCGGGTATCTGTCTTATTCTCATCGGATATCCGTCAAACAGTGTTAGTGCCTATAATCTACTCTTGTTATTTATTGATTATTTTTCGGAGTAAGCAGGTAGAATCGTTCGCGGTTACCTTTGGCGCCGGCGACGTCGCTGTCGCGTTTGTTTCGGATTACAAAATAGCCGCGCGACCATTCTTCAAAATCCCGCAATATCTGACGACGCATGGCGTCGTTTTTGATGATACCTTTATTCGTCTGTCCTGCCCCGGCTTCAAACTGCGGCTTAACCATGACGATTATTTGCGTATCCGGACCGGATAAATCGTCGTGAATATGCGGCAGGATCTGTCGTAAAGATATAAACGAGACATCCGCCAGGACGAT
>CAZEGB010000009.1:15065-28233 GCA_964511655.1 uncultured Saccharimonas sp. (SeqCode)
GAATATGCGGCAGGATCTGTCGTAAAGATATAAACGAGACATCCGCCAGGACGATATCGGGTTTATCGTCCAAATGGAAATCGCGTATATCGGTTTTTTCATGCAGTTCGATGCGTTGGTTATCGCGTAATGAAGGATGTAGCTGATCGGTGCCAACATCGACTGCGTAGACTTTAGCCGCGCCGTGCCGCACAGCATAGTCCGTAAATCCGCCGGTACTGCTGCCGACATCCAGCACCGTCTTGCCATTAAAATCAAGTTTCAAGATGTCTGCGACCGACGCCAGTTTTAACCCAGCCCGACTGACATATTGTGTTTCAGCCAGCAGCCTGATATCAGCTTCGGCATCGACAAAATGACCGGGCTTATTAAGCGTCCGGCCATTAACTGTCACTTTGCCCAAGCGAATCCAACTCTCCGCCTGAGAACGGCTAACCGTCAATTTGCGCTGAGTCAGCACTACGTCAAGCCGTTCTTTTTTCATAACTAATTAACCCTTTTTGCGTTCGCGATATTCGCCGGTCGCGGTATCGACCGATATAACATCGCCGGTTTTGATAAAAGCCGGAACTTTGACGACCAGCCCCGTTTCGAGCGTGGCATCCTTTAGAACACTGCTGGTGGTGTCGCCTTTGGTGACGTCTTCGGCATATGTAACCGTCAAATACAAATTTTTCGGCAACTCGACGTTGATTACGCGGTCGTTGAATAGTTGCAATGTCAGATTGTCGCCTTCTTTCAGGTAATCGGCGGCGCTTTCGACGACGTCAGCTGGTATCTGGAACTGCTCGAAAGTATCCGGATCCATAAAGTAAAAGCCGCTATTATCCGAATACAAGTATTGAACAGTCTGATTGGTCACCTCGGCCGGCTCGATCTTTTCCTGACCCTTAAAGGTTTTTGGAATGACACTGCCGTCAATCAGATTTTTGACTTTGACATTGACGATACTGCCGCCGCGGCCGACGACTTTTTGATTATATTCGACTACTTTGAAAGGTTTGCCGTCAATTTGAACGACGACACCCTTTTTAAGGTCTGTTGGTTGATAAGCCATATATACTTATCCTTGAATCGTAAATGGTAACAGGGCTAAGTGGCGAGCACGCTTGATGGCAACTGCCAATTGGCGTTGCTGCCTAGAACTCAGGCCGGTCTTGCCGATTTGCTTGATTTGGCCGTATACGTCGATGTAACGCTGCAAAGTTTTGACATCTTTGTAGTCAAAATATACGGGCGTGTCTTTTTTGAATCGTTTGGTTGTCATAAAATAAATTTCTCCTTTCGCCGTACGGCGAATATTAGAATGGAATTTCACTTAAATCTATCGGTTTGTCGTCGATATCTTCGATGACGACGTCTTGGGTCTTTTTGGCAGTGCTTTTCGAGGCCGACGCCGTGCTTGGGCTTGGGCCGGCATTGCCGCTCGGACCGTCAAGGAAGGTAACGTCGGTAGCCACTACTTCAATGCGGCTTTGTTTCTTGCCGGTTTCTTTGTCATCCCAGCTGTCCTGGCGCAAACGGCCTTGAACTAGCACTCGGCGTCCTTTGGATAGGTATTGTATGACCAGTTCGCCAAGTTTTTCCCAAGCGGTTACGTTGAAAAAGTCGGCAGCGTCGTCTTGGCCGCCGCGGTCAACCGCGATGCCAAAGCTGGCGATAGTTTTACCGGTCGTAGTCGTGCGCTGTTCTGGATCACGAGTCAAACGACCCATCAAAATGACTTGGTTGATACTTTTTGCCATCGCCCCTACTCCTTTTCTTGGTCAGAGTCTTCGGTTTCTGACTCGGACTCGTTTGCTTTTGCTTCCTCTAAAGCCTTGCGGCCCTTGATATCAACGGTTACAAGCAAATAACGCAATACTTCGTCGGTGATATTCAACGTATTGCTGATTTTTAGCGGCGCTTCGGCCGGCAAGGACAGGTCAAAATATACATAGACCGCAAAATCTTCTTTTTTGATGCGGTATGCCAATTTCTTTTTGCCCCAGTTGTCTTCTTTGGTAATTTCACCGCCGGCAGATTTGATTAGCTTGCGAATTTTAGCAAGCGGTGCCTCGATGTCGACCTCTAGGTCGGGGTGAATCAGAACGGTTAGTTCGTATTCTTTCACTTTAGATTTCCTCCTTTGGAATCTTTAACGCGCAAGTTTCCACGCGCGTTTGATGCTTGTACTTCTATTTGATACAAGCTGAGTTAATAACACCTTAGATTATAGCAGACGGCTGTGGAAAAATCCAGAGCTAATAGCTGGCGCTGAGCTTTTTACCCATTTTCGACTTGATTGTCGAAATAGCTTTTTTGGACACACCGCCAACCACATCTTTTGAAACGCCTATCATATCGCCGACCTCTTTTTCTGACCGGTTCGCACCTATGGCGTTCTGACCAATCAGATAACGCAATTCAATTACGGTGCGCTCGCGTTCGGGCAACCGATTGACCGTATCAATCAGCAGCTCGACATCCGAATTGATCAAAGCTTGCTCATCTACCGGCATGCTTTTATCAGGAGTGATTTCGGCAAAAGTCGGCGCCTCGCCGTCCTGACCGATATTATTATCGATCGGCAGTGTCAGGTTCCGGCTGGCAATCGTTTTTTTAACAGCTTTGGGGTCCATATCCAATTTGGCGGCTAATTCTTCTACTGTCGGTTCACTACCTAGTTCTTGTGTCATGGATTGATAAGCATTTCTGATGTTCCTATAATCCTGCGACACGTGTACCGGAACACGAATAGTATTTGCCTGCTCATCGATGGTACGGTTTATATAACCTCTTATGCAATGGGTTGCAAATGTAGAGAATTTATCAGCCTTTGCCTTATCGAAACGGTTGGCCGCATAAATAAGTCCTTCATTACCGGCTTGTACTAAATCGGCAAAATCCAATCCCCTGCCGACAAAACGGCCGGCGATACGTAGGGAGAGGCGCAGATTTGCATTTATCAGTCTTTCCTTAGCTTCCGGATCACCGTCCATGGCAGACCGTAAAACCGTTTCTTCCTCATCGGCGCTCAACATAGGAATCATATTGATCTCGCGGCGATATATCTTGTCGCTGCTCATACCGGCGAAATAGTAGTCTTCATCGACCTTAGATACGTTTTCGGCCTCAGCTTCGATATCGCCAACCTCAAAAACGCCGGCGTCATGGCCGGTCTCAATCGGGATATTCTGTTCGCATTCTCTCATGATGGATTATTTACAGGCTATTTTAGCCCTAAACGCAAAAAATATATCAATCAATATTATAACAGAATTACAATAAATTGTCTATATCTCTTCGTCGCTTTGACCGATGTCGTCCATGCTACTGATCAAGACTTCGCGTGGGCGGGCACCATCGGCCGGGCCGATAATACCCTGGTCTTCCATGTTCTCGATTAATCGGGCGGCTCTGGCATAGCCTACCCTTAGACGGCGCTGCAACAGGCTGGCGCTGGCCTTGCCGCTATCAATCACGACCCGAATGGCGTCATTATACAAATCGTCGTCGTTATTGCCGTCAAAGTCCATTACCACCCCGCCTTTGCCGTTTAGGTGTACCGGCTGGCTGACAACTTCGTCATTGTATTGCGGCGGTGACTGCAGACGCAAATAATCCGTCACCTTGTGAATTTCTTCCTCGGTGACAAGCGCACCCTGAACACGCTTTGGTTTGCTCATGGTCGCCGTCAGCAATAACATATCACCCGATCCCAACAGTTTCTCTGAACCGTTTTGGTCGATAATGATGCGGCTTTCCAGTTGATTGGCGACCGTAAAGGCAATCCTAGCCGGTATGTTGGCTTTGATTATGCCGGTAATAATATCAGCACGCGGACTCTGGGTGGCCAGGACCAAATGGATGCCGACGGCACGGGCCTTTTGAGCCAAACGCGCAATCAAAGCTTCGACTTCGCGCCCTGCCATCATCATCAAATCAGCTAACTCGTCGATAGCTACGACAATATAAGGCATAGCGCCATTCTCGTGTTCTTGCGGTATTCCGTATTCATCATTGACGGTAATTTTAGTACGCGACATCTGAATCTTTTGGTTATAACCCTTGATGTCTTTAACTTTGTGTTCGGCCAACAAGCTGTAGCGCCGCTGCATCTCGTTAACAGCCCACTTTAGAGCACTGATCGTATGTTCGGTATCGGTGATAATCGGCGTCAACAAATGCGGAATATCTCCGTAGGCACTCATTTCAACGCCTTCCTTTGGGTCGACAAGGATCAATTTCATTTCGCTGGGACTGTTATGATACAGCAAGCTAATCAATAGAGTATTGATCATTACCGACTTACCGGAGTTAGTCTGACCGGCAATTAACAGATGGGGCATCTTGTTCAAGTCGCCAACCATAGCTTCGCCGGAAATGTCTTTGCCAATTGCAAAAGCCAACGGTTCTTTGTCATTCTTCCACTGATCGCTCGTCAAAATAGAATGCAAGCGCACGTCGGCCGCCTTTTTGTTCGGCACTTCGATACCAACCGCCCTTTGGCCCGGAATCGGCGCCTCGATACGCAAACTTGGAGCTGCCAAATTAAGGGCAATGTTATCCTCTAGTTGGGTAATACGCGACAGTTTGACACCGCTGGCCGGTTTCAGGGTATATTGTGTCACCCTTGGTCCTAGATTAGCACCTTCCATTTCAGCATCGATTTCAAATTCATTCAAGGTGTTACGGATAATGGCCGCATTCTGGTTGATATCGCCCGGATCGGCCGGGCTTTGCCTCTTTTCAAGCAAATCGATACTGGGTGCTTTCCAGTTGGGGTCGTTGACCGTTACTAGGGCTGACTGGTCTTCGACAGCCTTCTCGTGCACGGGAGTGTTTTTAAGCGGAGAAAACCTTGATAGGCCCTTGCTGTCGGTGTCAGTAGCCATCGGCACGCCGGCCTTGATATTGATCGATTTAGGTTCGTCCATGGCTGCGACGGTGCGCATCGCCCTGGCATTGGCTTCGTTTTCGGCCGCATCACGACGGGAAAGTTCCCAAATCTTTTTAATGACCGTGAAGGCCGAGATACGGGTAATGAAAAGCATGGTTATGAAAATCAGCAATACATATATGAAGGCCGCGATGCCGGGATTGACCAGCGAAAGCACGCCTTGATTGATGATGTCGCCTACCATTCCGCCCATCGACTTGCCGCCGCTGTTTTTTAGCAGTCCGAACAAAGCCGAAAACCACAAAATTATCGTGGCGGTAGCGAATTTCACGATGAACGGCAGCCGATTATCCTCCGCCCTGAATATCTCGACGGCGATATAGACGAACAGCAGCGGTACGACATAGACCGCATATCCTATCAGCGACAGGGCCGACTGGTGTAGCCACTCAAGCACTGGGCCGCCGGCGTTAAACCAAGCTATGACGAATAAAATAGAGATAGCAATCAAAGCCAAAGCACCAACTTGTGCCCAAAAGCCGGTCGGCAGACTATGTGACGGTGCCGATTGCGACTGTTTCTTTTTTCGAAAGATCTTTTTCTTTTTAGGCATAATACTTTTCTATTATAAACCGCTTTTGCTATCTTGTGTCGCACATATTATAGCAAAATTTACTACGTTTTGCAAGTCCTGGTTATGCTAATACTCGCGGTTGCCTCTTCGAGGCTTGGGAAAAACCGATTCGCTATCCGGCACCTGAGGTTTTGGGAAATTCCTAGGAACAGGACGTACGAAACGATCAGGCTTTGCATTGGGTTTGCCTGGCTGTTTTTGCTGGGGCTGACCTCCGATGACGGCACCACCCGCGCCGATTTCGTTGATTACCGGAATCACGATTGGCGTGCGGCGTGTCTGATCGTAAAGAATTTGCGTGATTTCATCCTTGATTTCTTTCTTGGCAACGTCCAAATCGACGTGTTTGCCCATGAAAGTACGAGCAACCTTTTGTTTCAGGTACTGACGGATCAGTCCCATTAGCTCTTCATTATCGCGCAGATAGATGAATCCGCGGCTGATGATGTCGGGACTGGTCATTAGACGGCCGGTGCCGCGCTGTACGGTCAATACGACGACAAAGATTCCCTCTGACGCCATGTGGATGCGGTCTTTTAGGACGACCTCAGAAACGACCGTGCCGTTGTCATCATACATGATACCGCCGGCCGGAATACGACCGGTTTTTCTAGCACCTTCGGTAGTAATCTCAACCACGTCGCCGCTGTCGCAGACAAATATATTCTCGCGCCTGATACCGACTTTCTTTTCGGCGATTTCAGCGTTATGAACCAACATATGAAACTCACCGTGAATCGGCAGATAGTACTTCGGGTTCAAGGCGCCAATTAGCCTGACGTGATCGTCATGATAAGCGTGCCCGGAAAGGTGCAAAGGACCGATGCCCGTCAGATGGGTGCGGCCGTTCTGAATCACGTCGCTGCCTTCGCGCATCAAGCCGTCAACCGTTCGGGAAACGAACTTTTCATTACCCGGAATCGGGTTAGAGCTGAACACGATGACGTCCGAATTCTTGATCTTGATGAATTTATGGCTGCCGCTGGCCATGCGGTTCAGGACGGCATTAAACTCGCCCTGAGATCCGGTACATACAATCGTTACTTTGCTGTCTGGCAGTTTGACGATGTCTTCCATCTTGACGACGACATCTTTGGGGACTCTGATGACGCCGGTACGCAGGGCAACTTCCAGGTTTTGGATCATGCTGAAACCGGCAAATGATACCTTACGATTGAACTTTTTAGCTTCGTCCAAAATTATCTGCATGCGGTGCACCTGACTGGAAAAACAGCTCAAAATCAAGCGGCTGTTGGGATATTTGGTCATGATTTCGCCTATACTCTCTGCGATGTCATATTCGCTGTGAGTGTGAGTACCATCCGATTCGCAGTTGGTCGATTCGTTCATCAACAGCATGATACCTTCGGTCGATGCGATTTCGGTCAGACGCGCGATATCGAATTGCTTACCGTCGACGGGCTGGTTTTCAAAACGCCAGTCGCCTGTGTGAACGACAACGCCTAATGGCGTACGTACGACGATAGCCGCGCAGTCAGGGATCGAGTGATCGACCCGGACGAATTCGATACTAAAGTTGTCGCCTATCTGGACGCGCTCGTGCGTGTCCGGATTTACCTCGATATAGGTCGGCTCATAGCCACTGGTCGCCTCTTCCATAGTCTTTTGGACCATGCCAAGCGTGTATCTGGTACCGTAAACCGGCGCCGGGATACGATGGGCCATGTGGCGATATGCCCCGATGTGGTCAAGGTGAGCGTGCGTAAATATCTGGGCACGAATCTTGTGCTTGTTGTCTTCCAGATAAGTAATATCAGGGGTTATATAGTTAATACCCGGATAGTCGTCGCCCGGAAACAAAAAGCCGCAGTCAATAATGATGATGTCGTTATCATACTCAAGCGCCATCATGTTTTTACCGATGCCCATTTCGCCCAAGCCTCCGATTGGCAGTATTTTTAAGGTCGGGCCGCTGATGCGCGGTTGTCTTTTTTGCTCGACCGGACTGTATTGTCGGCCTTCATAGCCGTTATAGATAGATTTGTTGACCGGCACGTTGATAACGTGCTGGCTGGCACGGACATTGACATTTTCGCTGGTGCGGCGCTGAGCCCTGTAGGCCTCGCCTTTGCGAGTAGTAATATTATTCAATACCGTGTTGTTCGATTTTTGTCGTGGTTGAACGTTCGGACGTCTGTTTTGATCGTCGCCTTGAACGTTCGCTAGTCTTTGTTGACCCATTTAGTTATGTATTCTCCTTTCGCCGTACGGCGAACGTTTTATTTATTTATTATTTCTATTATTTTTGGTAGCTTTGTAAAATCTTCGGCCAAAACTCCGCGCATACTGCCGTTATAAAGGGCTGCAGCCGGATGATAAAGCGGTACGATTACCAGCTTGCTATCACCAAATGTGATCCGTTTTGCTTGGCCGTGAATCTGACTTATCTTTGCCCCGGGCAGAAAATATTCCATGCTGTGCCTGCCTAATGTCACCACTACTTTTGGCCGGATGACATCCAACTGGCGCACCAGATAAGGCCAAAAAGCCTTTTTTTCCTCGGGCAGCGGGTCGCGATTATTGGGCGGCCTGTATTTGACGATGTTGGTTATATAAACGTCACTTCGCGACATGCCGGCGTCGGCCAACATTTCATTCAAAAACTTGCCTGCCGCACCTACGAACGGCAACCCCTGTTCGTCCTCATTCTTACCCGGCGCTTCACCGATAAAAACGATGTCAGCGTCGATGTTGCCGTCGCCCATCACCAGGTTCGTGACCTTCTCAGCCAAATCCTGGCAGATATTGTTTTTCAAAATATCTGCCTTAATTTGTTCAAGAAGCACTAGTTTCTTATTCGTTTTTACCATACTACAAGACAACGTTCGGTACTATTATAGTAGCACAAACGTTGCTTGAATTCAACCTTGTATACAGGTTTCGATATATTTAAGCTTTTTTGATGCTTAGGCTGAGGCGGCCGCGTTCGTCGATGCCAATCAATTTGACTTTGACGATTTGACCCTCTTTTAGGACATCGGTCACCTTTTCGACGCGCTTGTCATCAAGCTCGCTGATGTGAACCATGCCGTCGATACCAGGCAGAATGTTGACGAAGGCGCCGAATTCCTTGATGCTGACAACTTTGCCTTCATAGACCGTGCCGACTTCAGGCTCTTCAGTCAGACCCTTGATCCAATTCATGGCAGCTTCGATGGCAGCCTTGTCGATTGCAGCGACCGTAATCAAGCCATCCTCGGCAACATCAATCTGAGCGCCGGTTTCGGCGGTGATTTTCTTGATGACTTCGCCACCCTTGCCAATAACGGCACCGATTTTATCAGGATTGATTTTGATCTTTTCAATTCGCGGAGCGTATTGACTAAGTTCTTTACGCGGGGCAGGCAGTACTTCAATCATGTGTTTCAAGATAAATGCCCGACCGGCTTTTGATTGGTCAATTGCTTTGGCCAGAATTTCAACCGGCAGACCATGGACTTTCATATCCATTTGGAGTGCTGTAATACCCTTTTCAGTACCGGTTACTTTAAAGTCCATATCACCGGCAAAATCTTCGGCATCGGCAATGTCGGAAAGAACATACGCTTTTTTGCCGTCCATCATCAGTCCCATGGCAATACCCGATACCGGTGCTTTTAGCGGCACGCCGGCGTCCATCAATGCCAAACAACTACTACAAGTAGCCGCCATCGAAGTCGAACCGTTTTGGCTCATAATTTCGGTTACGCTACGGATTGCATAAGGGAAATCTTCGATTGCCGGTAAAACCGCGCTCAAAGCACGCTCTGCCAAATATCCATGGCCGATTTCGCGACGACCCGGGCTGCCCATTCGTTTGATTTCACCAAGCGTATAGCCAGGCGCGTTGTAGTGGTGCATGTAACGTCGTTCGACTTCGTTGTTCTCCATGGTGTCAACCATTTGTGAAAAACTGAGAGGTGCCAACGTAATGATATTCATAGCCTGAGTAATACCGCGCGTAAAGATACTTGATCCGTGAGTGCGAGGCAACACGCCAACTTCAGATGACAAAGGCCTAATCTCGTCTAATTTACGACCGTCCGGGCGCAAATTGTGATCAATAATACCCTTGCGGACGTCTTTATGTAGTGCCATCGTAAAGGCTTCATCGTATTCGTCATGAAGTTTTTCATACTCATCGACACCATGTTCCGCACGCATCTTGTCGTGAAATTCCCAGCGTAAAGTCGAGACTAATTCATTGCGTTCAGGGTACGGTTTACGTAAAGCATCACCGAGTTTTCCGTCAACCCATTTATCTACGACTTTTTGAAAGTCCTGATTTGGCAAAACCAGTTCATATTCCTGTGCGACAGGTGCAATCTTTTTAGCTAATTCTTTTTGTAATTTGATTGCAGGCTGATAAGCTTCAAATGCCCATTTCAAGGCATCAATTACAACTTTTTCATCCACTTCATTAGCTCCGGCTTCAACCATCGTAATACCGCTCTCGATGCCGGCTACTACCAAATCTAGATCACTTGCTTCACGTTCTTCTGGGGTCAAAAATGCTTTAAATTCGCCATTGACTCGTCCGACTCGAATACCGGCAACTGGGCCGTCAAACGGCGTACCGGTCAGCATCAAAGCCGCGCTGGACGCGATCATGGCGATAACATCGGGGCGGAAGTTCGGATCAAGCGACAAGACCGTTGATACGACATGAATTTCCTGGCGATAACCCTTTGGAAACAACGGACGAATCGATCGATCGATTAAGCGGCCGATTAAGACCGAGTCATCGCTTGGTTTACCTTCACGTTTAATAAAACGGCTGCCTGAAATTCTACCGGCTGCATAAAACTTTTCTTCATAGTCAATCGTCAATGGAAAATAATCCAGTACGACTGGGCGACTACCAACTACGACTGCTCCTAAAACTACTGTTTGTCCGTAGGTCACCAGTACGCTAGCCGTAGCACGAAAACCGACGCGGTTGACCTCTAGTGTCAGCGGTTTACCGCAAAGTTCCGTCGTAACCGAAAAAATCTTTTTGCCATTAGGGTTGATAATAGACATTCTTCTTGTCCTCCTCTTTTTTGCCTTCGCCAATTAGCGAATGGCGAATTTAATTCACCTCTTAAGAACGACGAATAAGTAACGGGTACAGAAATTCGTAATATGCAAATTTCTTTATCCACCACTTATGCGCCTCTATTATCATAGCACAAAAGTGTATAATTAATAGCATGATAGACCGTCGAATCAATGTCAGAGGCATAATATTTAAGGACGGCAAATTATTTTGCCAAAAACTAAAGCCCGACTTTCGCGGCATCGAACGAAATTTCTGGTGCACTCCAGGCGGCGGCCTGGATGAAAACGAATCGCTCGAACAAGGTCTGATCCGCGAAATCGTCGAGGAAACCGGCATCACTCCCTTACTAGGCAGACTGCTGTTCGTCCAGCAATTCTACGATGGAGTTCGAGAAAACATCGAGTTCTTTTACTATATTGAAAACGCCGACGATTTCGAAAAAATCGACCTTGATAACACCTCGCACGGACCGCTTGAAATCAGTCAGTGCGACTTTGTCGACCCTAGCGATTCCGATATCCTGCCGTATTTCCTAAAAACCGTCGATATCGCAGCCTATATCAATGAAGTTAAACCGGTTTACATTTTCAGTGACTTAAAATAAAAACTCCGCTTTATTTGCGGAGTTTTAGGTCTGAAACGACTTTTTTGTATGCGTCAAAATCTTTGCTTTCTAAATATTTCAGCAATTTTTTGCGCCTGCCGACCATCTGAATCAGTCCGCGACGAGCCATATGGTCGTGCTTGTTGCCCTTCAGGTGTTCGGTAATCTCTTTGATGCGAGTCGTCAAAATTGACGCTTGAGCCTGTGGGCTGCCTACGTCAGTCTTGCTTACTTGCGTCAAAGCAATCGCTTTTAGTTTGTCATCTGTTGTAATCATCAAGTATGCATTGTATCAAAGTTTACAGATTGTTTCAACACCTATATAGACAAACTGCAAATCAATCGTATATACCTAAATCCACTAAAGTCAGTGCCCCGGCAATTTTCCAATCACCGATACTGACCCGCCTAAGAGCCTTGCAGTAAGCGCCAGTGCCTAATTCGGTGCCGATATCGGCGACCAGACTGCGAATATATGTACCGCTTGAAACGTTCGCTCGTATCTTTAGTTCCGGGTATTCGTAACTTATCAGTTCCAAATCATAAATTTTTACCTTGCGTTCAGGCATTTCGACTGTTTCGCCTGTTCGCGCAAGTTTATACGCCCTTTGACCGCCAATTTTTATGGCGCTATAGGCAGGCGGACGCTGGGTAATTTGGCCTGTGAACTTTTTTAGGACTTTTTTAACCGCGGCGGCGGTCGGGATTCGGTCGGAGACGTCGGTAATCTCACCTTCCGGGTCGCCGGTCGTGCTGTTCTTCCCCAAAACGACTGTCGCCTCGTAAACTTTATCCATTTTGCTGTATTTACCGGCGTTTTTACATTCATCGCCGGTAACCAATATCATAAGACCGGTCGCAAAAGGATCAAGCGTGCCGGTATGACCGACTTTTACTCTTTTGCCAGTGCCATAAGGCGGATTCGATAAAACTCGCCTAATACGCGCAACCACGCCAAAACTAGTCAGGCCGGCCGGCTTGTCAACCAATAAAAAACCTTTGTCCATAGTTATTCAGTATACAATACAAGTCCAGTTCGGTTTATTGACCGGGAATCCGATATTGTCCGGGATCGAACGCGGGTGCCGGCGGAGGCGGCGGAGTACCGGCCAGCTCAGAGGACGAAACGGCCGCCCCTATCGCGGGCGAAGATGCGGGCATAGGTGCCGGCGGCAAGGATGAAAAATCAGGCACCGCCGGAGGCATCGGCAATCCGAAACTCGGTTGCTGTTGGCTCATCGGACCATCGGCAAAAATATCGACGCTTTCGGCGTCATCATCAGCCTGATCGGCGCTGCTGACAGGCTTGTTAAAGGTGTTCTGAACACTGCCTAAATAAGAATGTGTCAGAATTTTTTTGTTCTGATCGTCTTCCAGTTCGCGTCGCTTTTTTTCGGCGGCGTCACTAGATTCGGCATTCAACGATCCGCCTAACGACGGTTCAATAATATCCGATGGCGCCGAACTGATAGTTTTTTCAATATGAGGCAACTGCTCGATTGGCGGCGGTTTCGGTATTGTCATTTCTGGTTCTTGTTCCGGCGGTGCATAGGCCGGCGCCGGGGTCGGTTCGGGAGTCGGTTCAGGGGTTGGTTCGGGTTCGGTCTCAAGCGCATATGCCGGTGCTATCGTCGTTTGTTCGGTCGAACTATCCGGCGGAAGCGTTGATTCGGGAGCATAAGCCGGTGCCAGGGTCGAAACCGCCGGCGAACCTTCGATATATACAGGTTGAGGCAATGTACTTACGTTATCATCGCTCGAAGGCAAGGTCGATGTCGGCATCTCAGCGATAGGCACGGATTCCGGTGTCGGTTCTGGCGCAGGCGCCGGTGTTGGTTCGGGTTCGGGTGTCGCCTCTTGCTCTGCAATCGGTGTCGGTGCTGCAGCGGGCTCGGGCGCCGGTTCAGGCGAGGGCTCCAAAACAGGCGGAGGCGTTGGCGCCGGCGCAGGAATCGGAACAGGCGCGGGCGGCATTATTACAGATTCCGGAGCAGCGCTAGTACCGGC
>CAZEGB010000009.1:28333-29991 GCA_964511655.1 uncultured Saccharimonas sp. (SeqCode)
GCCTGCTGTTCACCCGGCACTAGTACGGCCGGTATGGACTGAATCGTATGCGACTCTTGTAATTTGGCAGCGATTAACTGCTGGTCGGCACCAGCTGCCATCAACTGGGCCGCCAAGGTCATTGCACGCGAAGATGTACGCGGATTACTGAACCTATCGGTCGCGGCGACGATACCGGTCAACAAGGCCGTCGAAATTTGCTTGTCTAAAATCGGTTGTTCGGTAGGCTTAAGCGAATCCGCCAGATCGGTGACCATTTCGCATAAACTGCTTGCCTTTTCGTCACGCCAATCTATCCTGCCTAAACGGCTGGTCTGCTGGCCGGCGCAAAGTGTCGCTACCGTTACTTCATGCAAAATTCGGCCGTGTGCCGCTAGGGCCGCGTCCAGACTGTCTTGGTTTTCGACGCCTAACGCCAGTACCAATTCGACATTAAAGTCGCCTTGGCTGAATTCTAAATCATCGTTAGTAATCGTCGTGTGATAAGGCGTAATGAATATTTTGACCAAATCGCCTTCGACTTTATAGCGCAAGTGGTCGGCTTTTTCCTTGTCGAGGGCAATGATAAAATCGCGCAAACTGTCAGCACTGTCTTCGAATACCTTCGAAGGGTCCAAAAATGTAATAGCCGGCGGGATAGCACCGCTAAAAATAGCCGTCGCATGCTTGTCCAGCTTGTTCAACATAGCCGACAAACCAAGTGCCGCCGATAAATCGTCGACGGACGGATTGTTGCTGACTGTCACCAAAATATTCGTTGAATCTTTAATCTTGTCAACGATCTGCTTTTTTATCTTGACGTCAGCGTCATTCATGCAATATTTTCCTGGCTTTTTATTTTTAATGAGATTTCCACGTCACTATAACATAAGTGGTTTACTTTAGTCAATAAGATTGCCTCTAGTCGCAACACCGTAGACAGCCATTCTTTGCGGCCGGCCTTCTCGCCTCTTGCCGGCAGTGTGTCGCCACTTTACAACCAGAGGTTTTTGCTTTATAATCACGCCTGATTGTAATTATTATTTTTAAGATATAGAAGGAATCGGAATGCCAATCATCAAATCAGCTATCAAACGTGCCAAACAAACCATTAAACGCCGCGAACGCAACGTCGTCATCAAACGCGACATCAAAGACGCCGTCAAAACCTTTATGGCCAAACCGTCATCCAAAGGCCTCAGCGCCGCCCAAAGCGAAATCGACACCGCCGTCAAAAAAGGCCTGATCAAAAAGAACACCGCCGCTAGGCGCAAAGCACAGTTGTCTGCCGTCGCTAAAAAGGCCGGCGTCAAACTGGAAGCCAAGAAAGCAGTCAAGCAGGCTGCCGTTAAAGCCCCAGCTGCTAAAAAAGTAGTCGCCAAGCCAGCCGCTGTCAAAAAAGTAGCTACCAAACCAGCCGCTGCGAAAAAGGCCCCAGCCAAAAAGCCTGCAACAAAAAAAGCTGCTAAATAATCCCTTGTTTGCAAACTAAAACCCCGCGCCTAACGGAGCGGGGTTTTCATAATCGCGCAATAAATTTATCCGATCAAAAACTTCAGCAGTTCGTAGACCACATAGGCCGGCCAAACTAGTGCCTGGAAAAATCCCAGTACGCCTGCCCAAAAAGTCGTCGCATGGCCGATGAAATATATCAACGCGCCAATGAACCCCAGCCCATA
>CAZEGB010000009.1:30091-32992 GCA_964511655.1 uncultured Saccharimonas sp. (SeqCode)
ACCTGAACAACATTTTTGTTTGACAGGTCAGGCTGCTTGCTGGTTTTGATGATTATGCCGTCATAATAGCGATAAATCCGTTCCAGCTCGCGGCGATACGGCGATTTGAAAATCTTTTTGCGGAAACCATAAACAACAAGCGCCAAACCTATAGCGCCGACTACGCTAATAACGATCGTCATGTTGCGCTCAATCAAATCTTTCTTGGCGACCGTCCGGTTATCTAGGACTTGATTGCTGGTACTCTTGTCGTATTTAACGGCCAATTTGTAAATTTGAACGTCCAACGGCACGGTAACAGTTGAAACCTTCTTGTCACTGAAACGCGTTCCGTTGACCTTGCCCGATACGTTCAAGGTAAAAGTTAGTACCGCCTCGCCGTTAATAGGCACGGCCAACGTTGTCTTGTACTGGTCAATCATCGCCTTGTACTCGGCATAAGGAATCTGGATAGTTTTATCGACGGTAAATTTTTTGCCGGTTACAGTCTTGGTCACAGGGCTGATAATCGTATACTCCTTCTGCCAAACGTTTGACAACTTTTCGCCGTCGCCTTTCATGGCATATGTTCCGCGTACCAGAATTTTCGCATTGTAAGTATACGTCAAATTCGTCTCTTCGGATCCGCTGTAACCGTAGTGTATTGTTGTATCAATAACATCAGTCAGGTTAGCCACGTAGGCATTATTGACAATCCCCGGGCTATGCCCGTAAAAGCTGTTGTCCATATAGCTGATCTTGTTACTGACCTGTTGAACGACGGTATAGTCGTACGCCGGTGCTTCGTTTTCGCTGTCTTTTTGCGGCTGAAAAGTCAGGTACAACAGATAACCGGCCGCGCCAATAAAAATCAGGCCAATTAAGCTAACGCCAATTGACCGCCCGGATAGCTTTCTTTGGTTAATCTCTAACGCCATTAATCCCACCCACCTATTTTGTAATCTCCTTCAACCATACTGTCGGATATCCGACAAATGGAATATTTGCACGTATGATACCGATAACTTGTGATTGTCGGACAGGCTGATCTCTGCTTGGATTATTATCACCCTTGGTGATAAATATTTGCCCATCACTGTCGTCGCTTGAATAAATCTCAACGACTCTGTGCGTTATCATCTTACCGGATGATTCATATTGTACAATATCGCCTACGCTTATGTCTAACGGGCTATTTATCTTTTGGACAACGACCATCGACCCCCTGCTGAACGCCGGCTTCATACTGTTAGACATGATTGCAAACGGTTTATATGTAAACGCACCTGTCATAAACAGCACCAAACCAATCATGACCACATAAAGCATGCCGTCGTGCGTACGCTGCATATGTCGATAATAATGCTCCCGGCTGAACTGCCGACCTTGCAGGCTGCGGTCTATGACTATATAAATAGCAGCTGCTAAAAGCACAGATGATGTTCCTATCAAATACCAATCATACTTTGGAATAATCGGCGGTAACAGCAAAATTGCCAAGGTGCCAAGTTTATACGCCAGCATTGATCCGAACCCGCCAGTAAACGCCAGATACGTCAGCAGCGAACTTGAAACGATTGACGGAACTACATCGACGAACACTTCTTTGACCAGATCTTCCGCCGATTCAAAACCTGCAAACGAGGCCAGATTCATCTGTTGAAGCGCAAAAACAATCGTCACGACTATCCCGAACCATACGGCATTGCGCAGTCCGGCGATTAGAATCGTCCTATGCCGCGCATATTCAATCGCGACCGCGACCGAACCGTAACTTATAATGTTGAGTAATATTGTGCGGATATTGGCTGCCAAGGCATTGTGTACATAGGTCGTCGCGAAACCAGACAAAAAATATATAACGAACCACATAGCAAGAACACTGACGACGATGACCGTCTTTTCATCCTTGTGCCTAACTCTATCCTGGATACTGCCGCCAAAATAATACGCGGCCGCGGCGATTGACATCGCCATCAGGGGTTGGACGAAAAACAAAAACCACATCGACGAAGCATCGCCGGTAATCCTTGAGGCCACCGAAACTGCAGAAAACACTATCACTGCCGCTAACAGCGCCCACGCTGCCGGCTTGACGCTTATAAGCTTGCGGTACAAATACATTTTACAAGGCCCCCTGGACGGCGTATCCGCTTAGAGCCCAGGTTCTACTTGTTGACCCCAGCGTCGCATTGAACTGAAAATTAGACCCGTTATTCAAACCCGTCTTGCTGGTAATCGTCAATTGCGTTGCCGACGTCGTATAATTTACTGTCGAATCCATCGACGAGACAGCATTTGAAGTACTGTTCCACGAAGCAGTAACACGCCATGCCCTCAGATTATTGCCGGAGTTATTGGTGACCGTAAACGTATATGGCCAGTAATACCAGTTGGCGGTTTTGGTTCGCGTACCGGTCGTATACCCCACCGTCAATCCCGACATCGTCTCGTAAACCAATTCCAGCGTACCCGATACGGTAACGTTTTGCAGCGTATAAATCGGATCGGCGGTCGTAAAAGTACAACTGAAATTAGTCGATGAACTGGGCGCTATCGTGCCGTTCGACCCGGTATTTGTGGCGGTCACCGTCACGCCGTTTTGACTGCAGTTGGCATTGGTGCATGAAAAGCCAGTCGCATCGGACGGCAGGTCAAATGTAACCTGCCACGTCAACGTCGACAGCGTGCCGTTGTTTTTGACCGTCATCGGCGACATGGTATAGGTCCAGTTTTGGCCGGACGGCGACACCGATTTAGTGTATGACAAATCCAGATGTTGCGTAGCGTGATAATCCACATTTGCCGAATCACCGGTAACCGTCAGTTGCTGCGAAAAAATAGCATACCCCGTGCTGGAAACAGCAAGGGGTATGACAAGAAGTAACAGTATGTTCTTGAGCACCATTCGATTGCGACGAT
>CAZEGB010000010.1:0-32430 GCA_964511655.1 uncultured Saccharimonas sp. (SeqCode)
CTCCCGTAGGAGTCTGGACCGTGTCTCAGTTCCAGTCTGACTGATCATCCTCTCAGACCAGTTAATGATCGTAGACTTGGTGAGCCATTACCTCACCAACTATCTAATCATACGCAGGCCATTCCCAAAGCGTCCCTCACCACTTTCATCGATAATCTCGCATAAACCGATATCTTAATTATGAAAAATTAGATAACAATTTGTGACATTTTATCTGCAAAAGTGGTGAGGGACTTTAATCCGAAGACCATATGCGGTATTAGCCACCCTTTCGGGCGGTTATCCCTCACTTTGGGGTATGTTCCCACGCGTTACTCAGCCGTCCGCCGCTCGTCAGCAGGTAATAAATTACCCCTGTTACCGCTCGACTTGCATGTGTTAGGCACGCCGCCAGCATTCATCCTGAGCCAGGATCAAACTCTCCATAAAAAATGTATCGATAAATCGATACTTTAAAACTCAATATAAACCCCGTTAGATATCACTACCTAACAGGTATTCACCCAACTAGATATAAATATCTAACGGGGTAAACTGACGATGATTTGCACAACTAAATTGTCAAAGTTCTTTTAATCTGTTGCAACTCCACGTTGTTCCGCCCAATTCCAAGCGGCCAGATTGTTATCAATCATACCTCATAACTTGCGCCGTAGTCAAGTGTAATCTTTAATTAATTCGTTGACAAAAAGACAACTATGCCAATCGTCAGTCCTAGTGACGCTCCAACGATTACCTCTAATGGCGTATGACCTCTGGCGGCGCGCGGCAGTTTTACTTTGCTTTTTTGCTCTTTGATTAATTGTTGAATGGCTTCTCCCTGCTCGCCAGAAGAACGCCGCACCTTCATAGCATCATACATTACGATTAGGGCGAACAATGTCGCCAGCCCAAACAGACCCGATCCCAATCCGTCACGCAAACCGATTATCGTCATCAAAGCGACTGCCGTCGCACTATGAGAACTCGGCATACCGCCCGAAATGAACAGATGCGACCTAAAACCATACTTTTCTTTCTTAATTGAGCTAACAATATACTTGATAGTGTGAGCGCCGAGCCACGCTACTATTATAGTGATTAAATATGGCGATATTAGGTCAGTTAGCATTTACTACGTCTCCTCCACTTCGTCGGAATCCTTATCTTTTTCAGGCATCAAACCTAGCGACGCAACTTTATCACCTTCGCTCATACGCATAATCCTCACACCCTGCGTCGTGCGTCCGAGAGTCGGAATATCCTTTAGCGCTACGCGTATAGTCTGACCTTCGTTCGAAATGAACAGCGCTTCAGTGGCATTGGGGTCCAAAGTATTAACCGTTACGATCGGACCGGTTTTAGTACTGACTATGGCCGCTTTGATACCGACGCCGCCGCGCTTATGCAGCGGGAAGTTCGACACCTTGGTCGATTTTCCATATCCGTTCTCGCTAATAACCAACAATTTTTGACTGTCGTCATCAACGATATCCATGCCTACTACCCTGTCGTTCGGGCGCAGGCGAACCCCACGTACTCCCATTGCCGTTCGGCCCATCGGTCTGGCGTCTTTCTCGTTGAATCTTATTGCTTGGCCAGCTGAGGTTGATATTATTACATCGTTATCGCCAGTCGTCTTTTTAATCCAGCGTAATTCATCCCCGTTATCCAGCTTGATAGCGATAAGCCCGTTATTGCGAATGTTCGAATAATCGGCCAACGGAGTCTTTTTAACTGTGCCTTTCGTGGTCGCCATAAACAGATATCCCTCGTCACTGGCATTCTTTTCGTGCTTTATTATCGAGGTGATTTTTTCTTCCGGTTGCAACTGCAATAGATTGACAGCCGCTACACCTTTGGTAGCCAGGCTGGCGGCAGGTACTTCATAAGCTTTCAGGCGGAAAATCCGACCGCGGTTAGTAAAGAACAGCAGATAATCATGTGAACCGGCCGGAATTAATTGTTCGATGACGTCTTCCGCTTTAGTAGCCATACCGCGCTTGCCTTTTCCTCCACGGTGTTGGCGGCGATATTCACTTACTAACGTACGCTTGATATAGTTCTCTGCCGTTAGCAAAATTACACTTTCTTCCTCTGGAATTAGCTCTTCGTCGCTGAATTTGCCAAGTTCGTGGTTAATCATCTGACTGCGGCGTTTGTCTCCATACTTCTGTTTCATCTCTAGGAGTTCTTCCTTGATTACACGGAGAATTTCGTTTTCATCAGCCAAAATCGCTTCGAGCTTAGCAATCAATTCGATCAATTCTTTCAGTTCGTTCTCGATTGCGTCTCGCTCTAATCCGGTTAGTCGACGCAATTGCATCGCTAGGATTGCCTTAGCCTGGATTTGCGTTAGCTTGAACTTTTCAATCAAGGCCACTTCGGCGTCGTCAGTAGTTCTGCTGGCGCGAATCGTTTTAATAACTTCGTCTATGTGATCGAGAGCAATTTTATAGCCTTCTAGAATATGAGCACGCTCTTTAGCCTTGCGAAGTTCGAATTCCGTCCTACGTCGAACGACGACTTGGCGATGCTTGACGAATTCGTTCAGAATTTCCTGAAGACCCAATATACGCGGCTGAATACCGTCAATCAGCGCCAACATATTGAAATGGAAACTAGTCTGCAAAGACGTCAATTTATACAACTGGTTTAGTACTTTTTTCGGGTAGGCATCTTTTTTCAGCTCGATGACGACCCTGACCGTTCCGCGGGCACTTTCGTCACGTAAGTCGCTGATTGACACGATCTTTTTGTCTTTTACCAATTCTGCAATCTTCTCTAGTAATGTTGCTTTATTTACACCATAAGGCATTTCGGTCACGACAATCTGACTGCGGCCTTTTTTAGTTTCTTCGATGTTAGCTACTGCCCGGATGACTACACTACCCCTCCCTGTCTGGTAGGCTTGCTTCATCGGCGCTCCGCCATATATTATGGCGCCAGTCGGAAAGTCAGGACCTTTGACGTGCTTTAATAACCCGTCTAGAGTTACGGTCTCGGGATTATCAATCAAATATACTGTCGCGTCGACAAGTTCGCTAAGGTTATGAGTCGGGATACTGGTAGCCATACCTACAGCGATTCCGATTTGTCCATTTAATAGCAAGTTAGGTAGTTTCGCCGGCAGTACGACCGGTTCTCGCTCAGAACCATCATAATTATCTCGAAAATCGACCGTGTCTTTATCCAAATCGATAAGTAGCTCATTACCAACTTTATCCAAACGAGCTTCGGTATAACGCGAGGCAGCCGCTGGATCTCCGTCCATCGATCCGAAATTGCCTTGACCGTCAACGAGGGTATAACGCATTGTCCAGTCCTGCGCCAGACGAACCATCGAATCGTATATAGCCGAGTCGCCGTGAGGATGATATTTACCCATTACGTCACCGACTATACGGGCAGATTTAGTAAACTTCGTACCCGGACGCATGCCCTGTTCGCCCATTGAATAAAGAATTCGGCGATGAACGGGTTTTAGTCCGTCCCTAACATCGGGCAAAGCACGGTCAATAATAACGCTCATCGAATAACGAAGGAAGCTGTCCTCCATTACGTCTTCGACTGTTCTATTTTCTACAACACGTGAATGTGTTGCTTTTTGTACAACTTCTCCTTCAATTGGTGTAATTTCGTCATCATTCATGATTATACGTCCAACTCCTCAAGACTTATCGTTTTCGCTCGGCTTTGGATAAATGCCTTTCTTAAATCAACCTGGTCACCCATCAATTTAGTGAAGATAGCGTCAGCTTTTTCGGCGTCTTCTATCCGTACCTGAACCAGAACACGGTTCTCCGGGTTCATTGTCGTCTCCCATAATTGCTCGGCATCCATTTCACCAAGACCCTTATATCGCTGCAACAATGTTACGCCGGCTTGTTTGATTCGATCCGTCTCATCGTTTATATTCGCACCACCGGCCTTACGAGCAGCTATCAACTTGTCAATAATTCTGTCTCTCTCTTCTTCATCATAGGCATAAAATTTCTTTGCCCCAGCTCGCACTAAAAATAGCGGCGGCTTAGCTAAATAAATATATCCACCCTCGACTACTTCTCTCATATAACGGAAAAAGAATGTTAAAAGCAATGTCGAGATATGGCTGCCATCAACGTCGGCATCGGTCATGATAACGACCCGATGATAACGAAGGCCAGAAATATCAACTTGATCGCCAAAGCCTACGCCCATAGCCTTAATCAGGCTTACGATTTCATTGTTACCCAGCATGCGATCAAGTCTGGCGCGCTCGACATTCAATACCTTACCTCTTAGCGGCAGGATTGCCTGGGTTTTGCTGTCACGTCCCGATTTAGCCGACCCGCCCGCCGAATCACCCTCAACAATATACAGTTCGGATTCCGACGGATTTTTACTTGAGCAGTCAGCCAGTTTCCCCGGTAAATTTAATCCGTCCAACACGCCTTTACGCAAGACATTGTCCCTAGCCGCCCGGGCAGCTTTGCGAGCCCTGGCTGCTAACAAACATTTTCCTATGATACCTTTGGCGGTGTTCGGGTTTTCGTCCAGATAATAAGAGAAGTATTCATTCATAACTTGTTCGACATAGCGTCGAACTTCGGGATTACCCAACTTATTCTTGGTTTGCCCTTCGAATTGCGGATCGGGTAATTTAACCAGGATAACCGCAGTTAGCCCTTCGCGGATGTCATCACCCGTCAGGTTGTCTTCCTTTTCCTTTAGTAAGCCGCTTTTACGAGCGTAGTCATTAATGACCCTCGTTAACGCCGACCTAAAGCCGACTAAATGCGTACCGCCGTCAATCGTTAAGACGTTGTTTGCAAATGGCTTTACTATTTCGATAAATGAGTCGTTGTACTGAACTGATATTTCGATCATTGAGTCTTCGATCTGCTTTTCGACATAAAACACGCCGTCACCGATGACCTCTTTGCCGACGTTCAGGTGCTTGACGTAGCTTTGGATTCCGCCTTCGAAATAGAACGATTCTCGCTGGTTAGTTCGTTCGTCTTTGACCGATACAAACAATCCCTTTGTCAAGTATGCTTGATGCCTCAGGTAATTCACCACCCACTTATAATCAAAATCAGTTCCTTCTTTAAAAATAGTCGGATCAGGATAGAAAGTAATACGAGTTCCACTCAGTCGATCTGTTTTGCCTAGTTTCTGAAGTTCAGTTTTAGTGACACCTCTTTCAAATTCCATGCGGTACAATTGGCCGCCCCTCGTAACCTCGGCAATAAAGTAATCCGATAATGCATTTACAACGCTTGAGCCGACACCGTGAAGCCCGGACGACACCTTATAACCGCCGCCGCCAAATTTGCCGCCTGCATGCAGAATCGTTAACGCGGTTTCTAGCGCGCTTTTTCCGGTTTTGGGATGCATATCCACCGGAATACCTCGGCCGTCGTCATCAATCGTTACGCCGCCGTCTTTTAATAATGTAACTTTGATCTTTGTTGCGAAGCCGGCAATGGCTTCGTCGATTGAGTTATCAGCAATTTCTTTGATTAAGTGATGGACGCCCTCATACCCTGTACTGCCGATGTACATTCCCGGACGTTTTCGTACCGGGTCAAGCCCTTCAAGAACCTGAATCTGCGACCCGTCATAAGAACTATCAGTTTTTTGTTTGACCACTATCAACTACTCCCTCATCTATTGCAGACTTATCTAGCTATTTACAATGATATCATTATAGCGGATAATTTGTGTTCACTCAAGCGATAACGGGCTTGTACGACTAGCCTTATACTATTCCGGAACTCCGTATCTACATATTATATGTATATCGTGTATTGCACTGAACATATTTCTTATGCTAAAGTGTTGCTTAAGGGTAATATCGAAAAATAAAATATACATATATATGTTTAAGAAAATAGTCTCTAATCTCCCCTTCAGCCCTGCCCTAATAGGTCAACTTGGTTTTTATGCCAAGAGATTACGGCAAGAAGAGTTCACTAGAAGACTAGGATTAATATTCGTGGCACTAGCTCTCTGCGTTCAATCACTCGCAGTCTTTGATCCGCCTGAATCGGCAAATGCGTCAAGTGACTATGACATGGTTACCGGCGGCATCGGCTCTTCGATAAACAACTACTTGATTGCCTATGACAATAATGCGAAACACCTGCGCGACGTGATGAATTATGTCGGCATAACCCGAGACGAAATCGCAGCTTCTAAATATTCGTCATGGGTAGTCGACAAGACAATCAATTGGAGCTTTGCGGCACGCGTTGGCTACGATCAAGGAGAACGAGAATACAGCATACCTGATTCAAGCGGTAATCAGGCTACTACCATCTATTCCCGACCATTGGGGTTATCCTATAATCCCAACTCGCGTGTGTACGGCTGGGTCGGTTATTCGAAAAAAATGGGCTGGTTCGGTATCTTGCAGTCGTGCGGCAACCTGGAGACCCAAAGAATACCCACAATTCCTGATACGAATCAAGCCAGTTATTGGGGGAATAACTGCATAAAAACGGAAATGTACAGTCAAGTTACCAGATATACCGCAACCGGTAACGTATCGCAAGTAATCGTTAAAGGCGGGACCGGATACAGATTATATACTGCCGGACCTTTCACGAATTTGACAGCACCACTCAACCCTACGAACGGTCAGAATTACGCTATTAGTCATGTAATCGTTTGCTACAACCCGGCTACGCCGACACCATCCCATACTCCGACGCCAACACATACGCACACACCCACCCCAACGCCTAAACCAACTCATACACCAACACCGACACCAACGCCAGAAAAGTGCGCTGTTAACCCCAATCTTTCGGCAAACGATGAAAATTGTCGTCCCTGCCCTGGGAACGAAACGATTTGGATAAACAGTCCTCTTTGTATACCACAAATAACAAAATCAAAAATATCTAAGAACTTGTCCCAAGGCTTTGTCGATGCCACCAAAGTCAAAGCATTATCAGGCGACCGAATCAGTTATACGATTACGGTCAAAAACACCGGACTAAATTCGATGTCCATGAGTCTTGAAGAGCCGCTATCGGATGTTTTGGAATATTCGACATTAATTGATGCCGGTGGCGGTAAATTGAACAGTTCGACCAAAGTCCTATCTTGGTCAGCCATTAACCTAAGTCCGAATCGCGAGCAGACCAGGACCTTCGTAGTGAAGTTACTAGATCCTATACCAGCTACCGCTCGAGGCGCCAGCGAACCGACGTCTTACGACTGTATCATGACTAACGTCTATGGTAACGCTGTCAACATCAACGTCAATTGTCCGACACAAAAAGTAGTTGAACAAGTCGCTACTGAGCTCCCGACAACCGGCCCAACCGAAAACGTTATCTTTGCTTGTATTACGTTAGCTATGGCAGCTTTCTTCTATGCTCGCTCACGTCAACTCGAGAAAGAGCTGCGAATGATTCGAAAGAATGTTAGTGCAGGAATAATATAATAAGGGATATATTGATGAGTAATAGTCCGGAAAATTTAGGTAACGAGCGAGAAAGCGGTTTTGAAGTATCAAAAAACGCCGCCGAACAACTGGAGAAATTATCCAATAAAGCGGAGAAATCGGTCGAATTATCGCCTCGCGACGCCGAAAACCAGGCTGAACGAATCCGCGCCAAAGCACTGGAAATGGCTATAAGTGTTGAGGCCGGCGGCAAGGAAAACAAGAAATCAGAAAAAACTTCTGCCTCGCCACGACGAGGAAGAATCAGCAAAAAGCAGCTTAATGAAAGCTATAAACGAACCATGAAGCAGGTCCAGGACGAGCTGCCCGCCGGTAGCCGGGTATTCAGCAAGGTCATCCACGCCAAACCTGTAGAAAAATCTAGTGAATTTATCGGCAACACATTAGCGCGGCCTAATGCAATCCTAGCTGGTTCAGTAGTGGCCTTCGTATTAACTTTGTTGACATATATTACTGCAAAAACAGTCGGCTATAGTTTGTCCGGATTTGAAACAATCGCGGCATTTATTATCGGTTGGACAATCGGCGTAATTTACGACTATTTTCATGCATTAATAACTGGCAAAAAACTGTAGGCTTTTTCGATCCGTTTACTTTTTAGCGAATTCTTACCGAGACTTCGTCATCCGATCCATTTTCTCGAATATGTAAAGCATCGCTAGCCGGTTGCGATGCAGGTGTTTTGTCTTTAGGAATAGGCGCAGGCTTGCTGCCGTTCACGCTTGCAGCATCGTTCGCAGCTTGCTCGGTCTTGCGTTTTTCAGCCGTTATCTGCTGTCGCTTCGCTAACCATTCGTCTAAAAACGATGACCCGCCATCGCTTCTTGGCATTTGCCCGCTAGCTTGCCCCGGTAATGGCGGCGGCACCCCAGGCTGGTTTTGCCTAATATTACTCTTCGCTGCCTCCAACTTAGCCTTCCTGGCGTTGTCGCCGGCACCCAAACGAGCAAATATTTCTTGTTCGACTTGTGCCCTTGGACGACCATATTTGGCCGCAGACAACTTCTTTAAGGCGTCCTGCAGCTGAGGGTTCGGTTTTACCATCGGCGGAAGAAGAGTCATACTGAAGGCTGCTGACGGAACGCCGTTTATCAAAACTGAGGTTATCGTCTGATAGTTCGGCAGTTTGGTCAGATCTTCAGCGTCAAAAGTCGGAGCAAATTTCTTTTGCAGAATTTCGGCGTCCGTAATACCCAGACGGCCACTGATGACAGTACCAATATTTCCAAGGATGGATTCGCGAATAGTATCAGTCAACTGAGTCATAAACTGATTTGCTAGAATCAGGTTAAGCCGGTATTTCCTAGCTTCAGATAATATCGTAGCAAATGAATCGGTCGCAAAATTTTGAAACTCGTCTACATACAACGCAAAATCTTCGCGCTGATCTTCCGGGACGTTTGCTCGCCCCATTGCTGCAGCCTGGAACTTCATAACAAAAATCATGCCGAGTAGCTGCGAATTAAGCTCGCCTGTCTTACCCTTTGATAAATTAACCAGCAAAATCTTTTTGTTATCCATAATATCGCGCAAATTAAAGCCACTTTTCGTTTGACCAATAATATTTCGCATCATTTCATTCGAAAGAAAAGCACCGAACTTGCTGACAAACCAGCCTAAGACTTCAGATTTATTGGCATCACTGGTTTGCGCCATTTCCTTGTTCCAAAAATCCAGCACCGTCCGATCGGTTACATATTTCATCTTTTCGTCGGTAAAGGCCTGGTCATTAAAGACCTGCGGGATATCGATAAAGCTTGAGCCCTTAGGATCGCTCATTATAGTCAGAGCGGCATTACGAAACCAATGTTCATACCTTGGACCGATAATGCCGGTGTGGCCTGGGTCGTATAATTTGTATAACATCGCTATAGCTTCCTGAATCAAAAAGTCGCGCTGATCTTGGGTCTCGAATTCAAACAGGTTCAGCCCTACCGGGTTTTCCATATCGCCAGGACTGAAGTAAATAACGTCTTCTACCCTTTCCTTTGGAATCGCTCCTAGTAGCCTCTCGGCAGAATCTCCGTGCGGGTCGATGAATGCAAAGCCGCGACCGTCCATCATGTCTTGAAAAGCTAGGTTCTCGAGCAAACTTGATTTACCCGTACCCGTCTGACCTATAAAATACGTGTGTCGGCGTCGATCATTCGTGCTTAGCCTGATTTGTTTCTTAGTACCGCGAAATTCGTTATAACCTAGCAAAAAACCCTCTTCCATGACCTGTATAGGACCATCAACCTGTTTAGCCATCTGCCTTTGGACCTGCGAGGTCGGGATACTGTGCTGATTAGGCAGGTGAAAAATTGTAGCTAATTCGACGCTGTTTAGAATATTTTGATTAACCGCTTGCGGAAAGAAGCGAAAAATATAGGCAGTAACAAGTTCTTCAATGTCTTTGGAGACACTGAATTTAAAACCGTTATTCGTCGGCGAATCAAACAATGAAAAGGCGGCGATGATATTCTTAAGCAGCGCCTGAGACCTGGCTGCGGTATTGGATGAGACGACAACACGTATCAAGACTTCGTATCCAGGGTGTCGCGTCTTCTCTTCAATCGCATCAACTAAGCCCTGTTCAAGCGAAGTAAGCTGCTTATCTTCGTCTTTTACTTCGGTAGCTTCAAGCGGCTTCCATAACACTTCCATGATGTTCTTCGTTTTAATCTGACCTGATGTACCAGCACTCTTTTGTTCTTTATCCTTTTTAATTTTACCGACCGCGAACAGCGAGTTTTTAATCCAGCCATCGTTTGCCGGTCGAAGCAACAATTGGATGCCGACACCGTCTTCACGAGTAACCGTCGACAAAGCGTTTAGCAGCGCTCTGGCCGCATCACGTTTAGTCTCCCGATATGTCGCAATCGGATATACGTAACTTTTCTTTAAAGTGAACTCACCGCCTATTGTTCCGCTGATTTTGCCAGCTTGACTAAAAATATTACGTTCTTCAACTTCTTCTAATCTTGCCGTAGGGTAAGCCGCCGAAATCGCCTGCTTTACCACATCAGTCAGCACCGCAGGTACGATAGCGTAATAATGCACTAGCCCTTCGTGCGCGATAATCTCAAACGATATATGCCTTTGGCCATAAACCCGACTCTTAAAGCCTTTTACCGCCGTACTGGATATAATATTGTACATAACTTGAGCTTCAGACAGTATCTCTTCAGTAACGTCACGTTCGTCACGCCCATTGCCCTCTATATCCTCACCCGACGGCGGAATATGTATGTACATAGGCACCATTTTTAGACCACGCTCATAGTTCTTGGCTTCGCGTAACGTTTTTTGATACTGCATGAAAATAAACACGACAAGCGCCGTGCCGACGGACAAAACGATAAACAGCGTGAACAAAAAACTACCCAAGCCCATAACTATACATTATTCAGGCAACTGCTCAATCGGCAGCGCCTATTTCCCTCCCGTATCGTTTCTTTAAATAATCGACTTGCAGTATACTGACCGCTTCTTCTTGTTTATATGGGTCATGTCGCGTATCAGCGACGATTTTCTTGGCCTTATCTACCCATTCCTTTTCAATCAAATCGTCGTCGTTGGCAACTAGCGGGGTATCACCCACTATACTATTCGTTGCGGCATTAGTAGTCGTTATTACAGGGGCAGGAACAACTGATGCGAGACCGGCGTCGGCTGCGATAGCGCTGAGTTCGGCACGCTGTTCGAAATGTTCGGCGCTCTTTTCAACTCCCTGTTCAGGACTAGGTATACTGGGTGCACGCTCGATATTCGAGCCGTGCTCGATCGAAGGCTGCTCCAGATTAAAATTGTTTGACGAAGTTTCGGGTTTCATATCTGTAATTATACCACGCAAGCATCATGCTTACGTAAATATTTTTTATGATCTTTTCGAAACATATAAACAACCTATGGTGATAAAAAGGACTACTAATATGAACTCGTATACGCCACCAGCACCAACTGACTGCATAGCAATAAGTAATATTGGAGCGGCGGCGATAATAGTCGAATAATAATATGAACGTTTGAGGCTCAGTGACTCAAGCGGCCTTCTGGCCATGAAAGCTACAGAAAGATGAGCAATTATTCGGCTGATTGTCAACAAAAAAAACGTCACCACACCAAGTGACGTTAAGTACGCAAAAACAAATATAGCTAGAATCCCAAAGGGACCTGCCGTCGTTGGCGTTGTGGTATTAAGTAAAGCAACGAGCAGGCAGAGGCTCACGATCGTTGTTGTTAAAATAAGCTTCTTTAACATTACTAATTACAACTATACCATTAGAGTTATAAGTATTGAAATAAGCCTGAGCGACAAGTCTAATAATCCGGATTGCAGCAAACGCCACTTTAAAATATATATTGAGCGTGTGAACCGCAGATCAACCTGCCGCTGCAGGCAATGTACTGACCGCTCCCTATAAAGGGGGCATATGGCCTGTACTCATCCGACGTTCCGCGATGCGTCCAACTCCCCTACTATACTTTATAGAAAGAGGGTTGGACGCACAGGTACTTGACGGAAAGCTACACGCCGTTTGGCGGAGCATCGGCGACGCCAACCGCATGTATAAAAGGTACGTGCCTCACATACGCAAGACATTAACTACAGCTTGGTGTCGTCACCGAATTTCCGCCAAATTATGGTCAGAAACTATAATTAATTGTTAATGTATTTGTTTCGCTTTTTGTTTGTTTTTGTTAAAAGCTTGCTAACATCTTAGCATAAGAGGTGTAAAAAATCAATAATATATCAAAAAAGTTTTGCTGTAATAAATACATATAATAGGTATAAAAAATATATTTAAGGATATATGTTGTGTTTCCTACATGTTATTCTATATTGTATTTGTGTCTACATAGATGTTTTTACAACGTAATATTTTTTACACTTACCTACCACAAATTTAATCCACTGATATTTTTTAACATAATTTCATAGAATAATAATCAACGAATATCGGCCACGTTTTGTTAGCAAACGGTGCTAAAATTTTATGAATTTTAATAACTAACGACCTTGCGATAATTATTTTTAAACTTGTGCGGACAAAGTTAATATTTTTTAATAATATTATAGGGTTTGCATTTTTGCTGCAATTTTATTAATGTTTATTGTCGCTTGTTTGATATTATTGCTATTCATTATTTAAATAATTTGTATGGTATTTTGTATATTTACTAATTTATATATTGAAAATTTTTTATGTCATTTTTATTGCCTATTTAGAATTTGATTTTTTTAATTTAAATAATTTAGTTGAACAATATTGTTTTTATAATTTATCGTTGCTTTTTATATTTGTTTAATAAATATTATTTTTTCTTAAAATTGTGAATTGTCTAATTACTTAATTATTTGCACTTACAATTTTATGCACGATGATGTGTCGTTTAATGTGCGGCTAATTTGATCGCACATACGAGTAGCCAATTTTTGCCAACGATTTATTTATCAATTATTGATATTTACATAATAGTCCAACTATTATCATTTTAATTAATACGTTGGTTTGTAAAATTGTGTTATTTAATTTTCATGAACGTTTGATTTAATTGTTATGGCCGTATAACCAGCAAAATTTATATACATAAAGCTTTTAAAATGACTTTTCCACAGTAGTATTTTTTACTTGACGATTTTACAAATAGTTATTGACACAAGCGCTTTGGAGCATTATTATAGGGGTAGTCTCTGAATAAAAAAATTATGCAGGGGCCAAAAACAAACATATGTCCAAAACTCCACGCTAAAACAACCGTTCCTCGCAGACGGTTGTTTTATTTTATGCTAGATATAACAAAAAGCTCGGTATAATCCGAGCGACTGACAATATATTTGGTGGAGCTGCGGGGAATCGCACCCCGGTCCGAAAGGTAACCGACTATTCGTCTACAAGTATAGTTTGTCTTATGTTTTTACGACTTTCCGAACTTTAAGCCAAACAAAAATATTCGGATTGTCGTGCAATGAAAATGTCCCGATCCGGTGTTGCATCCCACTGAAACGGTTAGCGACATAGTTTATGACACCACACCGACGCTATGTCGCCTAGAAGGTATGATGGCCCAGGATTAAGCCTGAGCAGTTGCAAGAACCGGTGACTGAAATGCGTTAGCAATGTCAGCAACCAAGCTCTTAGCTTTTGCAATAAATGTTGCAGTTATTATGTACTTACGAGTACTTTCGACTTGCAAAATAATCTGTTAATATCCTTCCGTCGAAAGCTAAAGTCAGCCCCAACGTAACAGACTGATTGTATCATAGTTTGCACTCCTTAGCTAGTCGTGCTTAAATTATACTTATGGTTGCCATAGTAACAACTGTATCTCCACTGGGTTTTGAAGGTTCTATAGTCGAAGTCGAATGCGACTCTTCAAAGGCACTTCCCTCTTTGCAAATTGTAGGCCTAGGCAACAAAGCGATTGACGAAGCGAGAGAACGAGTGCGCAGCGCAATAACTAATTCGATGCTGGAATTCCCAAAAAAGCGTATAACGATTAATTTGGCGCCAGCAGAACTTCCCAAGGATGGCGCCCATTATGACTTGCCTATTGCCCTGTCAATTCTTTGCGTAAGCGGACAAATTCATCAAAATGAACTTGATGGTACTGTTTTTGCCGGTGAGTTGGCTCTCGACGGTTCGCTACGCCCGATAAAGGGCGCCATTAACATTACTCAGATGGCGAAACAGGCCGGCTACGGCCGGGTTTGTCTCCCACTGCCTAACGCCAAGCAAGCCGGTCTGATAGACGGGATTGAGATTATTGGTATCTCATCATTAAAACAACTGTTTTTACACTTAAAACAAGAACAGGCTATTGCGCCATATTCGCCTGAGATCAAAAAAATGACTGACGATACCAATATGTTAGTACCTCCGATACTTGATGACGTAAAAGGCCAAGAACAAGCAAAACGTGCTCTGATTATCGCTGCGGCCGGTCATCATAATATTCTAATGTCTGGTCCTCCGGGGACTGGCAAAACCATGTTAGCAAGGACATTGGTAAATTTATTACCGCCATTATCATCCGAAGAGCAAATAGCAGCTACAAAAATACACAGCCTAGGAGGAAGAATAAACGGAGAAATAGTCACGAAGCGCCCCTTTAGATCCCCGCATCACACCGCAAGCCTTATATCGCTCGTGGGTGGCGGTAATCATCCAAAACCAGGTGAAATTAGCCTGGCGCATACCGGCGTATTGTTTCTGGATGAAATGCCGGAATACCCCAGGTCCTTATTAGAAGCACTTAGGCAACCGCTTGAAGACAAGAAAATCGATGTGTGCCGGGCAAACGCACACATTACCTATCCGGCAGACTTTATGCTAGTTGCAACAATGAATCCTTGTCCATGCGGATATTATGGCGACAAAACGAAAGAATGTTCCTGCACCAGCACTCAAATACTAGCCTACCAGAAGAAATTATCAGGACCCTTAATCGATAGGATTGACATGATAATAAATGTATCTAGGATACCAAACGAATCACTGTTACCATCTGATTCGTTGCATAATAATCAACATCTATCAGCGTTGGACGACATAAACCGCGCTATTAATGCTCAAAACAGTAGATACATTAGTAGTATGTTTTACAACTCATCGATGAATAATCGCGATATAAAAAAATACGCTCGCCTGTCCGAAGACGCTAAGTCTCTGCTACTGAAGGCAGCGGATCGTCTTAAACTCAGTGCTAGAAGTTATTTTAAAATTATCAAAGTTGCAAGAACCATTGCCGACCTATCAAGTTCAGACGACATTCAAAATGATCATGTTTGCGAAGCCTTGCAATATCGGGGCTAATAGTACTTGAACTGTCGCCCTATATCTGGTAGAATAACAACCGAGTAAAGGCTCAACTGTAAAAAGAGAATCAATTAAGGAGAACCCGAAATCAGTAATTCAATTCGTATCAACCAGGAAATTCGAGCTGAGAAGCTACGCGTCATTGGACCAAGCGGCAATCAACTAGGAATCATGAGTCGATCCGAAGCATTGAAAATAGCTGAGGAAAACGGAGTTGATCTTATTGAAATCTCACCAAATGCCGATCCTCCCGTTGCGAAAGTCGTTGACTGGGGTAAATACCAGTATCAAAAGATGAAAGAGCAGCAAAAGAATCGAAGGCATTCGAAAGCAGCTGAGCTGAAGCAGATGCGTATGGGATTAAAGATCGGATCAAACGACCTTGAAATCAAGCTTCGCAAAATACGAGAGTTTTTGCACGACGGCCACAAAGTAAAGATTACTCTTTTCTTTCGCGGACGTGAGATGGCCCACCCAGAGCTTGGGTACGAGATGATCAATCGGATTATATCTCTACTCGAAGCAGATGCAATATTAGAGCAACAGCCTCAGATGGCCGGACGCAATCTGAGCATAGTAATAAGGAGTAAGTAATGCCCAAATTAAAAACCCACAAAGGAACCGCCAAACGTATCAAGATTACCAGCACTGGTAAATTGACGCGTCGCCGAGCATATGGCAACCACATGCTGGCTAAAAAAAGCAAAAGCCGCAAGCGCTCAATTAACACTACAGCGACCGTTAGCGGATCGATTGCAAAAAATATTAAACGAGCGCTAGGCGTCTAAAAGGAGTAATCAAAATGCGAGTAAAAAGAGGCGTCACCGCCAATGCTAGGCACAAGAAAATATTGAAACTTGCCAAAGGCATGCAACACAACCGCACAAGGTCATACCGGCTTGCTAAACAAGCTGTTATAAAAGCCCTTCAATACGCTTACCGCGACCGCCGAAATAAAAAACGCGATCTGCGCAGCCTTTGGATAACCCGTATAAATGCCGCTGCCCGTGAATTGGGTACGACTTACGGCCAATTGATTGCCGGCATGAAAGCAAAGAACATTGAAATCGATCGAAAGATTCTGTCAGAATTGGCAGTCAGCGAACCAAAAGCTTTTGCAGAAATAGTCAAAGAAGCGAAATAATTAACAAAATACATCAAATAAAAATGACCACTTCCGAAAAAGGGGGTGGTCATTTTATATTGGCAGTCCATCGATAAGCCGGGTTCTGTCGTGGATGATCATCTATCTAGCCAAATGGTTGCCCATCTGTTCAAGCGGATATCGACCTGCGGGCGGAGCCGCCCTTATGTGCAGACCTCCTTGCAGTTGACAGGGTTTACCTCCACGCCATGTCACCATGGTGTGCTGTGGGCTCTTACCCCACTCGTTTCATCTTTTCCAAAGGATTACTCCAAAGGTAGTTTCGTTTCTGTGGCACTTTCCCTAGGGTTGCCCCCGGTCGCCGTTAGCGACTGTCATGCCCTATACTGCCCGGACTTTCCTCTCCTCACTTTTTAAGGAGTGAGGGGCGATCACCTAATGAGCTGCCTGTATAATTATATCAAACTTTTACAAATCTAGGTGCCCCGGGATTCACCTTTGGCGAAAGATATTCCCTACCGTATAGGCAAGGTGGGTACTCGCAAAACATCTCCACGGAGACGAATCATTTGAATTCCCTATCTACATGCTATTCAGGAAAATCATGCACGCCTAGGCTTGCCCCGGGACACTTATATTATAGCATTTTAGAGCCCAAAAATGTGGCCGAAGAAGTTCAAAAATAGGCTGATTGCTTGGGAAAAGAAATTCTCAAAAGCCGTGTCTGCGAACAAAATAATCGCAAAAACGATAAGTATCCCGAATTGCTCCATCGCCTCCATGCCGCGTCTGGCAAATTCAGGCGCCAAGGCATATAGTACGCGCGAACCGTCAAGTGGCGGGATCGGAATCATGTTAAAGATAAAGAATCCCAAATTGACTACTACCGCTGCGCCGAATATCTGGCCTTCTATGCCTTGTTGCGGCAACCCGACCAGCACCCATAAACTAAAGGCTACAAAGGCTAAGACAAAATTTGTCAGTGGTCCGACAATAGCGACTAGCGCAGCTCCCCACTCGCCCCAACGAACATTATTAGGATTAAATGGTACAGGCTTAGCACCGCCGAATATCGGAGCCCCAGTTATCGCCAAAAGTATCGGCAACAAGATTGTTAAAAACGGATCGATATGCTTAATAGGGTTCAGTGACAACCTGCCCTGCAGTTTGGCAGTATCATCACCCAGCCAGTAACTGGCATAAGCATGCATAGCTTCATGAAGCGTCATCGAAAATAAAATGACAATCAAAACGATCGCGATATAAGCAAAGTCAATATTCACATTAACCAGTATAGCAGTTTGTCTGCAAAAATAGACTTACCGAGCGCCAATACATATCCTTGACGTAAGTGGTAAAAAGTATTACACTGGTAAGGATTCGTAAAAATAAGTGGAAACAATAATATGGCATCACGCTGTGAATTAACAGGAAAAGGAAAACAATTTGGCCACAATGTGAGCTTTTCTTTGCGTCGCACTAATCGGGCTTTTAAACCGAACCTTCAAAAGAAAACTTTCGAGGTCGACGGCAAAAAAGTAACTATGGTGCTAAGCACTCAAGCTATCCGCACGCTCAAGAAAAAAGGCATCATCGCTTAACTTAAGTCTGGTTAATATATTTAATACCCCCGTTCCCGGGGGTATTTAATATACAAGCCAGCCAATGCAATCGAAATCAGCTTCGCGTTATTTCGACAATAGATAATGTCGCGCCAACTACAGGCGCCTGTTTTGATTTGTACTTCGAAACCGTTTCTATCGGAACGCCCAATTCTGCAACGAACTGTTCCAAGCCGTTTTGCGGAACTTCATACTTCAGCGTATTATCCGCATAATGAACAGGTATGACTATCTTTGGGTTTATAGCCCTGACTAGTCCTGCGGCACCCGTAGCGTCGAGCGTATAGCCGTTACCCCCGACAGGAATAATCAAAATATCGAGTAAACCAAGCTCTTCAAGCTGTTCGTCCGAAAGTTTTTCATAGATATTACCAATTATCCCTATACGGCTGTCGCCTACCTCAACCCGATACATCGTGGACGCCATAGCCTCTTCTTCTTTGTCGATATGGCGCTGAGCGGCTACGCCCTTGATATCGAAATCAGAAACACCGTATTCACCCGGACTGTCGATCACCAATATTGCGTCGGGATTATTTGTTGCAAATCTTTCTTCCGTCGCTAATTCTACCGATCCCTTCGTAGAAATGTCGTTTAGCCCTACCACGGATAGTTTCGGATCGGTAACTAACCTAGATTTTTTTGCGTTAATAACAATGCAATTAGCACCCTTATATTCAATTTCAAACATATACTTCTCTCCCTTATTGTTTGGTCAAAATATTATCTTTATCTACCGCTACACTATGCTTGCCATTCAATATCTCGGTAATAAACTTATCACGGATACTGAGGCGATAATAGAACTCATCATACGGCATAACGCTATAATTGATTTCTCGGCCCTCATTTTTCTCTATATTCTTAATAAACGCCGATACTTTAGCCGACGATACGTTTCCGACTAACAATACGTCGACAGGCGCGGTTGATCCTTTGATTAGCATGCCGGCAAATACTGCAAGCCGTAATCCTGAAATTACACTTAGCATCGAACCGTACTCGTTGACAGAAGTATCATCCTGCTTTGTTTGGACGACTACATTAGCATCAAATGGAACATCACTAAAAATAGCCCTCAAAGGCACATAATATTCGTATCTCTGATTGACTTGGTAATACAATTTATTGTCCGAACTGTCGCTGGTAATTATTCCGACGTTCAACATATTTGACAGTTCGCGTCTGACTGAATTAATTTGCTCATCAATTTTTCGCGTAATCTCACGGACATAAAAAGACTGCCCTGGATTGTTAAGGAATAAGTGCAGTAATTTTACCCTCGTCTTTGAACCAAATAGTGCATCAATCATATACTCACTCCGGATAATTTTCGTGTTCTATAATATCACGAATGGTCGCAGATAGCGAGCCGGTCGGACAAGTAATTACGCGCTTCTTCGAGCGTTAACCACATAATATACTGGTTTCGCCTTAACCAAGTCATCTGACGCTTAGCTAATCGCCAATCAAGTGTAATAAATGTATTTTTTGCATCATCCAAAGAAATATCACCTTCTAAGAATTTGTGTATTAACGGATATATATTCGACTTCATCGCCTCATTATCCCAGCCATATTTGCCGCCCAATGATTCAGCCTCTTCAATTACGGCACTTTTAAACATATGCTCAGCCCTCTGCTCTATTCTCGTTCGTAAAACGGACTTTTCCGTTGCTATTCCTACAATAATGCTATTGCTTATAGGCGTAGGCATTTTTTGCAAAATTTGGCTATTTCTCTCTATAGAACGTATGACATATCGTTTATTTTTATAATTTTCAGGAAGGTTGATTTCGTTTTTTGAGCAATATTCATACAACTCGTCTAGTGACATTTGTTGTAATTTCTGCCTTGTTTTCTCGTCCGCTTTGCTTCCGAACTGATATTCAAATATTACGGCGTCAATATATAATCCTGTGCCTCCCACCAGAAATGGTACATGGCCCCTAGCTCGTATTTCGTCGATTTTTTGCACGGCGTAATTTTTAAAATCAGCTGCCGAAAAATAATCGCCAGGCTCAACCAGGTCAATCCCCCAATGAGGAACTTCCGCCTGTTCAAGCTTGGTCGGCTTAGCCGTGCCAATGTCCATATACTTATTTACAGACCGAGAATCGGCACAGATAATTTCACCGCCATATTTTTTGGCAAGTTCTATCGCCAAGGCGGTTTTACCGCTAGCGGTTGGCCCAGTGATAACGATTAAAGGAATATTTTGCGACATAGCCTATAAAGACATTAAAAAGTCTTTGAGCTCATCCAGTTTGACTTTTTGCTCGCCTAGCTGAGTCCTGACACTAACCTCACGCGACTCTTTGTCCTTTTGACCCACTATCAGTTGAACCGGTATTTTCCATTGCGTCGCCTCACGAATTTTCTTACCAAGCGACTCATTTCGATTATCAACCGAGTACCTCAGCCTATTATATTTTAACGGTTCCATCAGCAGTACATCGTCAAGAACTTGCTTGATTTTGGCGACGTAATCGTCGACGGCATTGGTGATGGTCAGGATCCTGACTTGTTCGGGGGCTACCCAGAATGGGAACCAACCGCCAGTCTTTTCGATCAAAAATCCCATGAATCTTTCGTACGAGCCAATGATAGCGCGGTGAATAATTATCGGCTTTACTTTTTTGCCGCTCTCGTCAATGTAGTTCAAGTCCATGCGGTGCGGCACTAATATATCTATCTGTGCGGTCGCGATAGTATCTTCTTTTCCAAGTACGTTTCTAGTTTGAACGTCAATCTTCGGACCGTAAAAGGCAGCTTCTCCCTCGGCCTCTACGAACTCGGCACCGAATTCACGCATCGCTTCACGTATAGACTCACCAGCTTCCATCCAAACTTTTTTGTCGCCAGCATATTTATCTTTTTCGAAATCAGGCAACGATAAGCGGTACCAATAGTCCGATATGCCCATGACTTCGTAGACCGATTTGAACAGTTCTAGAACTTTAATAAATTCATCCTTCAACTGATCCGGACGTACATATATATGTGAGTCGTTCTGGGTTATAGGCCCCCGCACACGAATAAGTCCCGTCAAAGTCCCGGATAACTCTTTGCGATATATCCGGCCTGCCTCGGCTAGTCGGTATGGCAAATCGCGATAACTGTCGACTAACTTTTCAAAAATCATATGATGATGCGGGCAATTCATCGGCTTCAAATAGAAAGTCTGGCCCTCGTCATCCTTTAATTTATACATATCGTCGCTGTAATAATCGGCATGGCCCGATCGTTTATATAATTCTTCGTGCGCCAAAACCGGGGTCTCGACATAATGATAACCCCTAGCCTCTTCTTCCTGACGCATATAACGAATAAGGATGTCTTTAATTGTCTCACCTCTCGGCATCATCAAGGGCAATCCGGCGCCAACCGACTCTGAAATCATATAGATATTCATCTGCGGTCCGACAACACGATGATCGCGCAACTTGGCTTGCTCTAGCCTCTCGAGATAATCATCGAGTTCTTTTTCGGTCTCAAAAGCTACTCCGTAAAGACGTTGCATCTGCGGGTTAGTCTCTTTGCCGCGCCAATAGGCACCAGCCACTCGCATTAATTTAAAGACGCCAGCTTCTTTGGTGTTCGCGATATGAGGACCGCGACAAAGATCCGTGAAGCTTCCATTCTTATAAAACGTGACGCTTTTGATTTTCGATTCACCTGTCGATTCAACGCCCAGTTCTTCGACATCGATTTCTTTGGCCGCAGTAGTACCAGAACGTTTTAAATCATTTAACAGCTCTTCTTTGTAGGGCTGATTGTTTTGTCTAGCCCAATCGATTGCCTGATCGATCGGCATCTCGATCCGCTCGAAATTTTCGCCGGATTCGATAATTTGTCGAATTGTCTTTTCTATCTTCGGGAAATCTTCTTCCGAAATAGTGACGCCGTCTAGGTCGATATCGTAATAAAAACCGTCCTCAATAACCGGTCCGACGCCAAATTTTGCCTGGGGCCAAAGCTTCTGGACTGCGGCGGCCATAATATGAGCCATACTGTGACGCATCAAGTGTAATTTGTCTTCCTGCATTTCGTACTCCTTTATTATATGTAAATAAAAACATGCGATGACTAGTTTTAAAAGTAATTTAAATCTATTTATCGCATGTCTCGGACCCCTTTAGGGGCGGTTCCACCGGACTTCTCGCTAAAAATATAGCGAACTCTCGTGAAGATACGTTATCGCACGTGTCTACGGCCCGCGGAACTCGGTAATTGGTTGGATTACGTCGGCGTTCACATATAATAATATCATATTCTTGCACACCTACCCCTATTTTGGTATCCTTGTAGATAGTCTGGGTCCTTAGCTCATTTGGCTAGAGCGCAACATTGACGTTGTTGAGGTGAAAGGTTCGAATCCTTTAGGACCCACCAGATTTGATTTTTTAGCTCACTGCTGCATGCGGTGAGCTCTTTATTTGTTTATTTACCCACACTGCGCAAAAGTTTTCCACCCGTGTTCGTGGCCGTTTTTTCATGATTATATATCATGGATAGTATAGCCCGCCGGCATCTGTTCCATTGACATATTATTGTACTTATGCTAACATAGGTGCATGGCTCAGAAACATCAGATTCAAGCTAACAACTCCGTATCTCAACTCGAACGTTTTAACCTCGGGTTTGAATACGATAAAACTCTACAACAAGTAAAGCGCGAGATGCGAATTCGTACCCTTGACTAAGGATCTTATCGCATTGAGTAGAGCGCATGTTACATAAAAACAAACATAAATTTTAATAGCACCCTAATAGATACGGGTGCTATTAAAATTATCTTGCAGGTTTCTTTGAACGTTTCAGCTTTGATTGTTGTTTGGCTAGTGCGACTGATTGGTGCGTGGCTTTATGAGTCACGTCGAACTTATCCAAGTATTTACCCAAAAACAAGCGGCTCTGGGAATAAAGTGCCGCGGATGAACTGTATAGCACCGACGTAAACGGCATCAACACCCACTGCGCCAACATCCAAATCGTACGGCGGCGCTTATAGCGCTCAGGACGAGGCGGAAGCATCTTGAATGATAGAAAAATCGTAATAAAAAGGCCAATCATGGCAATCTGTTGAATCGTACTGACTACATCCGGCAATTGGTTCGCCGGTACGCTCCGTGCCGCTTCGCTATTGACCAGCAGAGGAACCCAGCCGCCGATCGCCACCAATATCGAAACACAACCAAGTGTTACGTGGCCATCCAGAAGCCTCAGGAACTTCGCTAGTCCGCTAAGCAGCGGGACATTGCGTTCTCGTGTAAAAACCCTCACAGCCACGTAGGGAACGTCTGAAGCGCCGTATGCCCAACGGCGCAATTGAATAAATTGGGCTTTTAAGGTTTTGGCATAGGTATCGGACAGCACTGCGTCCTGGTAAATCGGCACGTATATTGGGACTACCGAGTAATTACCGCCGAAATAGAAATAACTTCGCCAATACTGGTGGCCGTCCTCGACGATTGTGCGGGTGCTCCAAAAATCCATCTCTTCAAGCGCCTCCATCCCCTGGGAGTGCGAAGCAAAGTTGCGCAGCGTATGCGGCCGCATCGAACTAATAATATTCCAGAATGAGTTACCTGTCGCGATAACCCGCATTGGCGCCGGAGCATCCCAGATATTACTAAAGAATAGACAGATTGGCTGAAACGAAAGGTGTTTGCGATCTTCGTGAGTAATAAATTCGTAGGTTAAGTAGTCAAAATAGGTCCTATGCGGCTTATTATCGGCGTCAAGCGTCGTCACGATGACATTTTTCGACGCGATCCCCTGTCCTTTCAACCAATTCTGCAAGAAATGTCCTGCGTAGGTTATATTGCCGCCTTTACCTATAACTTCGTTTGGCAGCCCGTCAGGGTGCTCAACCAAGTGAAAAGCGCAAAATTTGTGGCCATATTCTTTTTTCAAACGCATTACCGTATCAAAAGTCGCCTGCCCGCCTCTAGCCTCGTATGCCAATACCAAAATAATCCGCCTGTTGTCGTAAGAAGTATCGGCAATCGACTCGATGGTTGGCGCTAATATGTCGTAAGATTCGTTATACGTAGCAACAATTACCGCATTGTATACCTGAGACGGTTTCGGGAAACTGTCCGGATCGGCCGATATCAGCCTTAGGTTTTCGATATGGACAGTTTTACCAAAAGTCCTGGAACGGCTGTTGCTTATTGTCCCGTGGGACATTTGCGGGTTTTCGAGATCCGCCAGACGCCGACTCCAATCGACGTTCTGAGCCGCCTCTAACCTGTTTCGGCCTTGGATAGTGTGATAAGCGATACCGACAGCCTTGACTAACAGGGTGACGATAACAAGCAGCAAATAAATCGCGGCCAGTATCGGGCTGAATAGCGATAGAACAACTAATAAGATTAGAGCGCCGTAGCTAAGTGTAGCCGGCAGCATTTCGAACAGGCGGTACTCGAGAGTTCTTTTGCCTAAAGGAATCTCTAGGTCAATCATAAAATCACAAAGGTTTCCAGACGTTAATTACCGCCGAGGCCGTCGCAGACCCCAGTAAAATTATCGTTATACCGAACCAAGCAAACATAACCGCCAGCGAATGGCCTTTTACGATCAACAGCTTTACGGAAATAGCGGCATGCAGAGCGGCAACGACTAGCGGGAACAACACAAAAACATACAGATAGAACCACTGGTCGCGATAAAGATGCGTTATTCCAAAAGCAGAATAATGAGATACCAATTGCATTTCGCTGGGGTGAATCTTGAGAGCGATAATAATTGCAACAATAAAAGCCATCAGTGACATCCCAGATAATAATATAAACAGATATCTGTCAGCAATGAGTTGTTTTAATGATTCTTTGATGGTTGTTTTCATACTAAATTATTACAAATGGAGCCGCTGTCCGGATTTGAACCGGAGACCTACGCTTTACGAAAGCGCCGCTCTACCAACTGAGCTACAGCGGCATCAAGTCGAGCAATAGTAATTATATCATCACCAGAACTTAAAATAAACGTTACTCCCCTGTTGCGCCAGTGTGGAAAAACTGCTATCATATCTAAGTTAACTTCGCGCATATGGGCTCGTAGTGAAGGGGTTATCACGCCTCCCTGTCACGGAGGAGATCGCCGGTTCAAATCCGGTCGGGCCCGCCAAAATTAAAAAATCACCTACAGGTGGTTTTTTAATTTTGGACGGGACCCGAACCGAACTTGACCGGCGGTCGCGATTCGCTGGAAGCGAAGCGCTGGATCGCCGGGTCGTGTAGCGAATGAAGCAAAAGAAAGCACCGCAGGTATTTTCTTTTGCGAATGAGCGGAGGAGGCCGAAGGCCGATAATTTGGTCGGCTCCAGATCGTGGTTTCGCAAAACGAGTAAAATACTACTTCTCGTCTCGATGTATAACGCGATCAGCGATGCCATCAATCAGATTCTTTAAGTCAGGCGTAAAACGGTCAGGATTTTCCTGTATTTCTCTTTGTATTTGCGAATAAGACATTTCGACAAAATAATTTACCTCAAAATCCGACTTGATCGTTTCTAGATCGCCATCATAAAAACCTACATAAGAATACGTCCTGGTTGGCTTTTCATAATAATCGCCAGCTCTGTCATATCTGCCAGATTTCTGCCAAGGATCGACACCAATTTGTGCCGCAACTGCTTCGCGGCTCAAATCAACACCCTCAAGGGCCTTTTTACCCAAGGCAGTGACTATCTTCAGCGACACCCCGCCCATTTCTTCCGAGGCTTCCATTTCAACGGTTTGGTCGGGCGTCAGACCAGAAGAAATATGGCCGCCAATCGTTTTGTCTAACCTCTTGTTATCACTTCTTTCTTGAAGGATAAAAATCGGGTCTTCATCAGCACCACTGCTGCGGACTAGCCAAACATGAATGGCCGACACACCTATGCTCGACTCGCCTTTCTTGGTATATTCTTGTTTTATCAGAGAAAGAATTTCCGAAAGTGGCTTTTTCTCAATTACGATATTGCCTTTTTCATCGATAGCATCAACAAGTTCGATAACATTATTGCCAATTGTTGGCATTGTTTTTTGTTCATTTGTCATCATATACATAATATATACCCTTGAACTAATATTCAACGCCGTAAATTTTGAACATATTTATGCTTTCTATCATATCGTACAACGGCACAGTAAATTATTTAGTCCAAAAACGTCTGGGCTGCGTCGCCATAATAACGCGTTAAAAAATCCTTTTTGTATTCAAAGAAACTGCCGTCTTCGATACTATGGCGAATGCCATCAACGGTCCGAACAATAAAATGTTCGTTGTGAATACTAGCCAGAGTCAGTCCTAAAATCTCTTCGGACTTGAACAAATGATTTATATAGGCACGGGTAAAGTTTTTGCACGTGTAGCAGTCGCAACTATCGTCAATCGGACCAAAATCGGTTGAATACCCGCTGTTTTTAATGTTAATTCGCCCGTCATAGGTATAAATGGCACCGTTACGGGCTTGTCTGGTCGGAGCCACGCAATCGAACGTATCGATGCCGTATTCTACCCCCAAAAACAAGTCGGCCGGCTGAGCACCCATACCTAGTAAATGACGCGGTTTGTCTTCGGGTAATGTTTCATTAACCCATCTGACGGTCGACGATATTTCACCTGGTTCGAAAACGCCACCGATACCGAAACCGTCAAAATCCATATAAGATAAGAACAATGCGCTTTCTCTTCGAAAATCCTCTTCTCGTGCCCCTTGGACTACTCCGAACAAAGCTTGTAGATTATCGCCGTCTAGTTCATGTTTTTTATTCAGCTCATTATGCCGTTTTAAACAGCGCTCGGCCCAGGAATGCGTCCTATCCATCGCCTTTTCGATATAATCGCGGCCCGAAAGCGGCGAAGTCAGTTCATCGAAACACATATGAATATCCGAACCAATGTCGTGTTGCAGCTCCATCGACGTCTCAGGCGTCATAAACAATTTACTGCCATCAAGATGCGATCTGAAATGGACACCTTCGTCCATCACTTTCGTTAGTTGCGATTTGGAATGAACCGCTTGCGCAGCATCGCCTTTTTCGCTATGACTTGTTACATCGATACCTTTTTTATAGGCCATGCCTAGCGAAAACACCTGAAACCCGCCGCTGTCAGTAAATATCGGACCATGAAAGTTCATGAATTTATGAACACCCCCGGCCGTCTTTATAACTCCGGCGCCAGGCCTGAGCATCAGATGATAAGCATTAACCAATACTGATTGGCCGCCCAATTCTATAACTTGCTCGGGCGTCAAGGTTTTGACGGTCGCCTTGGTACCGCCAACAATAAATGCCGGTGTTTGAATATCGCCGTGAGGCGTTTTGATAACGCCGGTACGGGCCATACTACCGGAAAGACGCTTTTTGATGGAAAATTCCAGTGCTTTACTCATCATATCCCTATAATATTAGCATCGAATCGCCGTAACTTAGGAAGTGATACTTTTCGCGGGCAGCATGCTCGTACGCTGCGCTGAGATTGCTCCAGCCGGCAAAGGCGGCTGTCAGCATCAAAACAGTGCTGCCCGGGGCATGAAAATTTGTCAAAAGCCCGTCAATCAGTTTGAAATCAAAACCTGGGTAGATGAATATGTCGGCTTCGCCGGAAATGTCAGAATCGGTACGAATGATTCTTTCGTATGCATACTCGAGTGCCCGGGCCACGGTCGTACCGAGAGCGATAACTCGCCCGCCTGACGCCTTGGTTGACCTGATCGTTTGGACGGTTTCGATCGGAATCTCAAAATATTCCTGATGCATGTGATGATTTTCGATGTCGTCGGTACGGATTGGCAAGAAAGTCCCCAAGCCTACGTGTAAAGTGATGCTGACGACATTAACACCCTTAGCGCGTAATGTATCTAAAATTTCTTCGGTCATATTCAGACTAGCGGTCGGTGCCGCAACCGATCCTTTTTCGTCGGCCCAAACCGTCTGATAACGCTCGACATCCAGCGGTTCGGCCTTCCTGTGCATATACGGCGGTAGCGGGACCTCGCCGTATTTTTCAACTAAGTCCAAAAGATCATGGTCGCTTTTTATCACAGCAAGACCGCCATCCTGAATTTCTTCGACCACCAAATTCGCCTCACCGACTTTAAGCTTGTCACCGAGCTTTAATTTCCTGCGGTATAACACTCTATGTCGGTGCCAATCGCTGTCGAAACTATGTTTTTCAAGCACTATCAGTTCGCGCGTTGCGCCATTTTCCTTTGTCGCTTTCAGGCGAGCTTTAATTACCTTGGTATCATTTATAACAAGAGTATCACCGGGTTTTAAAAATTCCGGCACATCATAATAATTTTTGTCCTGCATAAGACCACTGTTTCGACCTAAAATTAACAGCCGCGACGCACCGCGTTTAATAGGTGGTCTATCCGCGATTAACGAATCACTTAGTTCATAACTAAAATCGGATAATTTCATGCTTTATTTGTCTGAAACCGAAATAAATCTGCTGATTTTCTTGTTCTTTGTCATATCGTTCAATTCTTTAGTAAATTCATTCAATGGGATTTTGATATATTCGAAACTGACTTTTGAATCGCTTATATCAAGCAACTTAACGATAAAATAATAGTAGCCATCCTCTCCGGCCAATTTATCACCCCAAGATGATTTGATTAGAGAAGATGTCTGAAACTTATTTAATTTTGCCGCAGTGGCCGCCAGACCGCCGTCCTGGTTGGTTTTGGGAACCCAGCCAGAAACTCCGTACGAAACCTTTGTATTTGTATTTGATAAGGCAGCGGCCAGTGCCGTAAAATCAGCGTTCGGATCGTTTTTTAGGTTCGCAATCGCAGTATTGGCGACATTTAGCGCCCCCTTGTCTATCGCGTATGCGACCTTTTGACGGAGCAATTTAATCCGAATTACATAACGATACTCGGACGGGTTCCAACCGTAGTAATCCAATGTCACCGCGTTGTAGGTCTGTTCCGAGATTTCCCCGTCGCTAGTCTGTCGCTGGCTTTTGATAAATCCCTCTAACTCTGCGTCGGTCACGATAATGCTCAGGGCATCCGCCAATTTCGTAGCGTAGGCATCGGCGATAGCGTCAGTAAGAGATTGTTGTTTGACATATTCAACCTGCCTTTTTCCGTCCGGAGTCTTGATATTGACCTGCTCCTTTTGCTCTAGATAATGGACTGAGCCCAGATATTTCATAAGATAATCACTATAGCGGACAGGGTGGCCGTCAACGTATGCAACCGGCACAGGTATTACTTTCGTAACTCGATACATGAATTCGCTGGTATTTTGTTCCGGATACAGCTGCCACCAACCGACTACCAGCAGTGCAATTAACGCCGCAAGGCTAATAATTATCGCGTTGATTACTAATTTATGCTTGGCATACTGGATAGGATATTTAAAACGACGACCACCTGCCAAGATGTGCTCTCTATGTTCGGCAACGGTCTCGCTCGTTATTCGAGAAGACGGCGCTTCTTTCTTTTTAGTTAGCTTATGCAATAATTTCTTCATGATTTCCTTGGCGCTCAACAGCGTTATTAACCGCATCCTGCAGTTTATTGTAGATCTTGTCAGGGTGTTCGACGTTATGGATAACTAAGTCGCCCACGAAAGTCTGGATGACGATAGTTCCAAAATGAAAGATTTCACCGCTGAATCCCGGTATATTATAACTTATGTTTTGGACCTTGGACAACCGTAGCTCGACTACGTCCTTGCCGAAAAAGCCTCGCTGGGTGACCTGGCGGATCCGTTGATCGGTAACTATGTACATCGTGAAGTACCATAATATCAGATGATAACTGAATAGAATAAGACCAACGACAAAACCACCCCCGGCGATTGCCAATAAAGAAAACATCGTGTCCATATCGACGTTGCTACCCCAAATCAACATCGGCAAGGACGCAATCACGAACACGCCCAAAAGCAGATAAAACCCTTTGCGCATGGCGATAACATGACGGCGGAACACGAATAGAAGCTTTTCGCCCTCGCGCTGACCATCAAAATCAAGTTGCGGCTGTTTGTTAGCCTCTTTTTTTGTCATATACATATAATAACAGCTCTGCCAAGCTTTCGCGAAGCAGAATGGTACCCCGGGCAGGAGTCGAACCTACAACCTTATCCTTAGGACGGATCTGCTCTGTCCAGTTGAGCTACCGAGGCTTACCTCTATATTATAGCGTAAACAGCCTGTTTAGTTACTTTTTGTTCGGGACAAAGCCGCAAACTGTCTGGCCGTGAGCCGTTTCATAATCACCGTAAATTTCGGATTTATCAAACCACAAAGCGATTTCTTGCTCGGCTTCTTCGCGATTGCCGGATGCATGCAAAATGTTCGGCAATGTCGAACCTACTTTATTAGTAAACGCACGCGTGATATGAGTGTAGTCGCCCCTGATCGTGCCTGGGTCCGAATCACGGGGATCGGTCGTTCCGACCAGTTTGCGAACATATTCGACGACCTCAATGCCTTCCAACACAAATGCAATCACTGGCGTCTCGGTCATTTGTGCCAACACGACATTATATATGTCCTCTCCCCAGCGGCTGATAAGATTACTAATCCCCTCGTAGTGTTTGTGAAAATGAAGCTCTTCTGGAGCGATCATTTTCATGGCAACGATTTTCAAACCGGCCCGTTCAAAGCGAGTAATAATCTCGCCCACTAGACCGCGTTTGATAGTGTCCGGCTTTAATATTATCAGTGTTCTTTCGATTTCTGACATTGCTGTCTCCTTGACTAGTTTTATTTGACTTATAACTAGTATACCAAAAGAGTGCGATTCGAGTATTTTTAAGCTATGCTAGTAATATGTACATGTCGGAACTTTTGCTCGACTACATCGAACATATCGAGGTCGAAGGCGGACGATCGGCCCATACGGCTGAAAATTATAAGTTGTATTTGGAACGCTTCATTGAATTTACGGATGATATTGCCGTTGATAAAATTACATCCGAAGTCGTTCGCAAATACAGGTTATGGCTCAACCGTTATAAAAATTACAATGATGATGAACTTGCTACGATTACACAAAGCTACCATCTTATTGCCTTGCGCGGTTTTTTGAATTATCTATCCAAGCGCAACATCCCTAGCCTGCCGCCGGAAAAAATCGAGCTGCCAAAGATATCGCGCAAACAAGTAACCTTCTTGCACTTTGATGAAATCGAAAGACTGCTTGAGCAAATTGGCACCGATGACGAAGCGGGCTTGCGAGATCGGGCGATAATTGAACTGTTGTTCTCTAGCGGCCTGCGCGTTTCAGAACTGGTTAATTTGAATCGCGATCATATTAATACCGTCCGGCGCGAATTCATGGTTAGGGGCAAAGGCCAAAAAGACCGCCCGGTTTTTATCAGCGAAAGTGCCAGCCAACACGTCAGCACTTACTTAAAAGCAAGGACTGACAATCTGCCTCCCCTTTTTATCAGCTACAGCCGGAATAACGTTCCCTCGACCGGCGGTGATTACAGACGATTGACGCCTCGAAGCGTTCAACGTATTATCAATCGCTATTCAAGGCTAGCGGGTATTACCAAACACGTCAGCCCGCACACCATGCGACACAGTTTCGCAACTGACTTATTAATGAACGGTGCAGATATTCGCAGCGTTCAAGTAATGTTAGGCCACAGCAGTATCAGCACGACTCAGGTTTATACCCACGTAACTGATGAGCACCTACGTGAGGTGCATCAGAAGTTCCACAGCGATACGAATTAAGGATAATATCTGGTCTGGTCTGGGTAAGGCGTTGGGGTTGGAGTCCTTGTCGGTGACCCTGAAGGCCTAGGTGTGGGTGTCGGGGTTGGGGTAACAGAAGGAGGGGGCGTATATGAGACTTGCCGACAACCGCCAATACCAACCATATCATCGAAGTCATCCATATTGAAGTCACTGGCAACGTTCGTGACGGAAAAGTTCTTACAGAAGTTACCCGTGATATCGACTTCCGCCTGCGGATAAGGAAAATCATTGTCAGTCAGCTCTACCCTAGTCATAACCCGTCTGAACAAATCGTTTGCCCTACCTGTCGAATCTATCTGCGGCTGGACAGCGCTAAATTGTACCAGCCTGCCGCTGTTTAGTAATGTTACTCTATATTCGGTTGAATTAAATATCGACGTCAGACGCAAGAATAACGAATGGTCTGCCCCAGAAATAGCGCTTGGTAGGGTTATTCTTGCCGTACAAACGTATGTCGAGAATGAGCTATCGCATGAAACAAGTCGCGGCGAGCCAGTTTGTTGCCTGCGAATATCCCATGATAATCGGGGTTCAGGCAGAGGCGAATAAGAAGACGGGTACATAAACAAGGTATTAGAACCGGTACTGCCTATGCTATTATTAAAATCCCCCAAACTAAAACCCGCACCTGCAAATTGGATAAGCTGCGTACGCATTATCGGCGGTTGATAATCACCCCACGTAAATAGTAGCGGGGTATCTACTCCTGTATTTAAAACCAAATCCCTTGGG
>CAZEGB010000011.1:0-31641 GCA_964511655.1 uncultured Saccharimonas sp. (SeqCode)
TAGATTTATGATTTATCTTGTTAATTAGCTGCTGGATGTCATTTTCTTTCTCGACGATACCGCTACCAATAAGTTTCTTTTGAAACAGTTCGCTAACAAAATCCTTCTCGCCTTCTTTGATAGCAAGTTTGATCGATCGTTCGACAATATGCGCCGGGGTCCTTTTGTAGCCGTTATTAAAGAAGGACTCGTATATTGAGATAAGCTCCGAATAGTTTTTGCCAATATATTTTTTGATTTCGTCGTCCGACAGACCATTGATTATTTTTTGGTGAATCAAATCAGAGTCATTTATAGCCGATTTGCTTAACGAACCTTGTTCGGAGTGCGTACGAGAAAGCATCAAAGGTCCATGCAAAATATGGAATTTGACACCAGCATCAATAAAGCGATTAGACATATCATAATCCTGGGTGGTTCTTAGGGCCTCATCAAAATTACCGTTTTTAGTAAATAATTCTTTCGGAATCAGCATCGCGCAGGCATTAAGCCAAGTTTTTCTGTCAAACGCTAGGAAGCATTTGGGGGAAATTGTCAGTCTATCATCAAGCACATTTTGCTGAATGACTTTGCCGTCTTCATTAATAATTACCCAGTCGGAAATAATTATCGAATCTTTTTTAAGTTTGATTGCTTCGGAGACTTGCTTTTCAATTTTTTCAGGATAATACAAATCATCATGCGATAGCCACGAGAAATATTCGCCGGTCATATTTTCGATACCCATATTAAGGGCTGTGGCTACGCCGCCGTTTTCTTTTTTGAAGTATTTGATCTTCTTGCCGTATGATTTGGCAATTTTGTCAGTCGCACCTTCATCGTTGGATCCGTCGTTGACGACGATAACTTCGGTATTCTTGTAGGTTTGAGCAAGAGCGCTATCGATAGCTTCTTTCAGGTAGTTCGAGCCGTTGTAGACGGGGATTATGATTGAGACTTTGGGGTTCATCATTTGACCCTATTTCTTACTATACGAACGACCGATTTAGTAAATTCCTTGGGACCTCGAGTGTAGAGTGCGCGAACAGCGCGAATGGGGATGGGGATGTGAGGAAGCTCTGGAAGTAAAAACGATTCGTCAATCAATAAATTCTCTCTATTAACCTGTTTGGCGTCTTCGTTCATCCCATGATAATATCCGCACAACAGTGAAATGTCATAATTATATTCAGTATAGTATTTATCAGACATCAAATACATCAGCGTATTTTTAACGCCCGTAAATAGTTTGTTTCTGTCTATCGCGTTACTACTTTCATTAACATTTACTACAGTAAGGGGTTTATTTACCAATAAAATCTCGGAAAATTTTGCAATATCCAACCAAAAACACGTATCTTCGCCTGCCATTAACTTTTCGTTGAAGAATATCTCATTGTCAATCAATAAGTTCTTTTTAACAACCACTGTAGGAGTGGCTATCGAACAGTTGCTGATTATTCTTGGCACAACTATACCAGTCAGCGCTTCATCATAAATAATCTCATCCTCGCCATCATAGCGCCTGATATATGAAGTATAACTAATATTACGATTATGCCTGTGCATAGAAAGAAGCTGTTCTTCTAGCTTGCTTTCAAGAAATTCATCGTCCGAATCCAAAAACGCTATATAATCGCCGGATGACTTTTTGATTCCGACATTCCTGGCGGCACCAGGTCCAGAATTTTTCTTCATTTCAAAGTATTTAATGTTTTTGCGCCCTTTGATGAATTTAGCCAATTTACTAATGTCTTCGGTTGACCCATCATTCACCAAAACGATTTCGAAGTTTTTATAGCTTTGTTTCAGAACAGATTTTATTGCGTTAATCGTTTTTTCAGGCCGGTTAAAAAAGGGTATAACAACGGACACCTTATGATCAACTCTTTCAATTTTGTAGTCGTCTTCCAAGCTCAAAAATTGCTGCCTGCAATATTCAAGAACACCTTTATACGGCGTTGTTTCTAGGAACTTAACCATTTCATAGTAGAAGTTATACAACGTACTCTCGTATTGGATCTTTTCTTTGTCAGATATACTCTTTACCATATCAATCCAGAGCACATTACCCTCTGATTCAGCCCTAGGTGAAACAACGCTGTCCTGGTTTGAGTGAAGGCGAGTTATAGATAGCACATCCGTCATGTGAACGAATTCGTACTTCTTCTGTATTCTTCGCCAATAATCATAGTCTTGGGTACATCTTAGTTCTGAGTCAAACTTTCCTATTTCATCTAAAATAGTTTTCGGGACAAAAGTAGTAATTCCATTCACGCAGCCTCGTAGTAGTGAATACTTTTTCTTTCTAGTAAGCATTTCATGATCGTGAACTACATGAGTAATCTTACGGCCAACTAGTATTGAGTAGTTTGAGTACAGAACAACGTTCTTATTTTTCAGTTTCTCGATGAACTCGACTTGCCTCTCTACTTTCCTGGGATAATACAAATCATCATGCGATAGCCACGAGAAATATTCACCCGTCATTTTCTCGATGCCTAGGTTAAGGGCCGTAGCTACGCCGCCGTTTTCTTTTTTGAAGTATTTGATCTTCTTGCCGTATGATTTGGCAATTTTGTCAGTCGCACCTTCATCGTTGGATCCGTCGTTGACGACGATAACTTCCATGTTCTTATAGGTCTGGCCTAAGGCGCTATCGATGGCTTCTTTCAGGTAGTTCGAGCCGTTGTAGACGGGGATGATGATGGAGACTTTAGGGTTGTTCATTTTATAGCCTCGCCCTAATTGACCTATAAATATCAGTGCACAGCCTAAGGGGTCTTGTATATCTCCACGACCTGGTATTAAGAAGACCTTCACTTCGATTAGAGGGTGGCAATGCCTGCGGTGTGGCCCAACAACCCTCGCTTCTATTAATTCTGTCGGACAATTCAGCTAAACTGCTTTCAAAACTACTTGGTATTCTAAGAACAAATGGGCTGTCGTAATCATATCTGTTGAACATAATACTTTTGCTATCCAGTATGTTTTCAATTAATATCCCCCATGCATTAATAGACTTGTCTTCGTCGAATTTATTAATAATCTTTTTAGATAATCTCTTCATCTTTATCAACTTGCGCTCATTATCGAAAAGCTCGATTACACGTTGTGCAAGAATGTCAGTGTCAGCTTCAGGCACAATAACCCCGTCTACGCCATCATTAATTACGTCCTCAAAACCTGAATTGTCAAAAACCACTGTCGGTACGCCAAGGTGCGCGCCTTCTAGTATCGTCAAGCCAAAGCCCTCGTGAGAAGATGGTAGTATTTGTATATCACTTTTCGAATAGTAATTTTCGACATCATCAACAAATCCAGCTAAACTTATGTGCTTTTCGCGGCTATTGATTCTTTCAATTGCGCTGCCCACACTTTCATTTTTTTCATAGTCCATATCCATGTCGACCGAGCCTACTATCGTTAATTTAATTTCCGGTCTTTGCGCAATAATCTTCTCGTAGGATTCTAATAATTTATTTATTCTTTTTGTCGGGTCATCAAATCGTGCGACTGAAATAATGTTTTTATATATCGCTTCAACCAAGCCCGTTGCTGGCGTGTTCTCGAAATGGACAAAATTTGGCATCACAAGCCCATTTCCGTTACTCAGAGAGTAGGCGGCGCAGCTAGCGTTGGTTTGCCACAACACTGCATCAACCTTCGCGAACACTTCGTTCCTAATGGGCCACACCCCAGAAAGAGATGGTATCGAGTAGGGGTGAAAAAAGTCTTCGTGGTTCCATGCGATAACCTTCTTGTTAATTGCCTTTACCCTGCTCATTAAATCTAGAGCCTGCGTAGAGCAGTTGTGCGACACAACCATGATATCTATGTCAAAAATTTCCGAGATAGCCATGAAACTGTCTACTCCGGATGATTCTGTCGACACGCGGATATATGAAATATCTTTATTCAAATGATAGCCACCCTCGCTGGCAGTGTAAGAAGCGATGATGATATTGTAATTCTCGGAAAGCCGGTTAGCTAGCATTGAAATCATCTTGTTTAACCCACCGCGATCGGAATAGCTTCCGAAAATTGGGAAAAAGATTGTCCTCCTGTCTTTTCGTGTTCTTATAGTCAATTCTTCAATAAAAAATGGCTTTAAACCCTCATCATACAACCTCTGTTTTGCAATTTTTAAAACCTGCTGATGAGCAAAGGATATCGCATCATCATAAAGTGTGTTGTTTTTGAGAAAATCATAAATCAAGTTGTAAAACTTTAACTCGTTATCAAATATTCTCGACTTCTCCGAGCTTCTCAGCGCCTTCATCATACCTATCCAGAGGCTGTTACACTCCTTTATGTGCTCCGTTAGCATAACCTTCGAGCCTTGCTCATCGTGCGATCTGGAGAGTGTTAACTCTTCATTCAGATAGATTAGTCTATTATTCCGCAATAATCTAAACCATAAGTCGAAGTCTTGCGTAGTGGGAAGATTCTCATTAAAAACACCGTCTTTCAAGAAAATTGACTTTGGTATTAGTATTGAGCAACCGTTAATGTACCCAAGGAACAGGTAGGACAGGGGGTGAGATGGTATATATTTTTCAGTTCTTACGGGAGAGAATTTTGCGCTCCTATTAAAATAAACACACGAAGTGGCAATTATTAAATTTTTTTTATCAACTTCTACACTTATCCTTTGAATCATTTTTTGAGTTCTTTCAGGATAATACAAATCGTCATGCGATAGCCACGAAAAGTATTCGCCGGTCATCTTTTCGATGCCTAGGTTAAGGGCAGTGGCTACGCCGCCGTTTTCTTTACGAAAGTATTTGATTTTCTTGCCGTATGATTTAGCGATTTTTTCGGTCGCTCCTTTGTCGCTAGAACCGTCGTTGACGACAATGACTTCGATATTTTTGTAGGTTTGAGCCAACGCACTATCGATGGCTTCTTTTAGATAGTTAGAGCCGTTATAGACGGGGATGATGATGGAGACTTTGGGGTTGAAACCTTTCATAGTTTATCTGATTATTTTCCTCTTTACACTAGCTGCCTTTGACGCTAATTTCCAGCGCTTACTATTATAGACTCTTGTTAATTCCGCCTTTACTTCGTCAAGCTCCCCACGTAAATCATTTAATTGCCTCGACATTTCGTTAGTCTCCAGCCCCTTTGTATTAATCTCTGCCATGATTTCGTCAATTTTTTGTATATTACCTTGTTGTATGAATACCTCCTGCGTATCGGCTTCGACATTTTTTAGCGACTTCACGGAGAAGTTGACTGACATGTTACTATAAATCCTCTTTTCACCTTCGCTAATACCATATTTTTCACATAACCATTCGATGGTAAAAAGTGAATTAAAATTCGGAATCCACTCAAACAAGTAACGTAGCGAGAAGTACAGCATATAATTCATAGGGATATCGTAATCTACCAGCCATTCTTGATCTATAACGAATAGCTTGTCCTTATTTTTAATAATGTTCCCCATATGTAAATCTATTACGTTCACCTTCAATATATCTACATTTTTATTTTGAAAGTACCTTTTTTCTTTTTGGTCTATATATTTTTTAATCTTACCGTTGTATGAAATTGATTTTAATAGATTGTAAAACCCGTCTATCTCTTTAATGATCGAGTCTGTTTTTCTTTTTGAGGCTAGGTTGTATATGTGTTCAATCAGACTAATTCCCGGAATATATTCAACAAGATACTCGTTATTCTTTCTCTCAACCTGGCTAATATTTATCCCCAGCTCTTTTAGCTTATTATGAGTGTCGCACATTAAATCCAGATGATCGACTCCTCTATCATTTTTGGGTATTTTCTTTATTTTATTTTTATTATCAATTACAGTAATACTCTGGTAGCCCTCGCTTCTTATCCAACTGGTATTTGCATACACCACATCACTAAAGCCGTCTTTGTTTTTGCCAATTTCTACTAGAAATGAGTTGGAAAAAAATCCAAATTGATCATTATCAATCAAACCTGACAAAACGTCTCGGTAATCAAAGTTATACAGTTGCTCTCCGTGATTATAGATCTTTAACGTTTTTAGTTCTGTTTTCAAGGGTAATCTTTCGTCGGTGTAAACAACGTAAGGCATTTTGTAGTCAGGGAATGGATAGTAGAATTTGTACTTTAAACCGGCTTTTTCTATGATGTCAGTTAATTCTTTTTTTCCTAATGTCTGGATATCGTAATCATCGTAACCCTCAAGCCCTAGGTATTTGACGCCGTAGTGATCTTCGGTCGCCCCGGCCCAATACTTTATTCCATACCTATTCTCAATAGCTATTAATATAACTCCGTCCGGTTTTAAAAATGATTTTAGAACGGACAAAAAGTATGAGAACGGATCTTCTTCTGTCTGAAAAAACCTTTTTGCATATTCGTAGACACCGACCAAGACAACGTAATCAGCTTTTTCTTTTAGCTTGACTTTATTAATATTCCCCGCAATGACTTCTAGGTTATCGCAATTTTTATGTCTATAGTAAATATTCTCGGCTCTTCTTTTAGAGTACTCGCAAGAGATTACCTTCTTTGCATCTTTGCATAGGCTACCGGTTACCGAGCCCAATCCCCCTCCTATTTCTAAGATAATGGATTGTTTTTTGAACGGGTACCAATTAATTATATTTTCTCTGACGGGCGTCGTGGCGTAAAAAAACCGTCCGCCTTTTGGGATCTCCCCCCGCTTGTACATCTCTAGCATTTCGGCTTCTATGTCGCCACTGTTGTATAGATCTTTGTCCTCGCAATAATCATAGTTCATTCTCGCCATCTCGAATATCCCCCTCTAGTATTTCTTCCACACGGTTCTGTTTACATACCCCGTATAACTCATAATTATCCTGACGACTTTTTGAGATATTAGGTCGGCGTCATAGTCTTTGACGATTGGCATCCTGTTTGAAATGACGACCTTGATCGAACCAAGTACCGTTTGCTTGTCTAGGCCTGTCATTATTAACGTCCCTTCGTCCATACCCTCGGGCCTTTCATGAGCCTGGCGCACGGTAATGGCAGGGAAGCCAAGCAGCGACGATTCCTCAGTAATCGTACCGCTGTCAGAGATCACACAAAAAGCATTTTGCTGAAGTTTGATGTAATCCGCGAATCCCAGCGGTTTCATGGTTCGGACCAAAGGATTCAGTTTGATACCTTTGCCGTCGATGATTTTTTGGGTCCTTGGATGGACCGAGAAAATAACAGGGAATTTGTAGGTTTCGCATATCGCGTTGACCGATTCGATCAGATCATCAAAGTTCTTTTCGTTATCCAAATTCTCTTCACGGTGAGTGCTTAGCAGGAAATATTCTTTTTCTTTCAGATCAAGTTGTTCCAAGACTTGGCTGTCATCGATTGATTTTCGGTTTTTTGCAATGACTTCCTTCATGCTTGAGCCGACTTTTATTACGGTTTCGGCCGGAATGCCTTCGGCGACCAGGTATCTGCGCGCATGCTCGGTAATGGTCATATTGATATCACTCAGATGATCGACGATTTTGCGGTTTATTTCTTCCGGTACCCTTTGGTCGAAACACCTGTTGCCAGCTTCCATGTGAAAGACGGGGATTTTGTTTCTTTTTGCCGAAATAACAGACAAACACGAATTGGTATCACCGTACAATAAAACGGCATCCGGTTTATGTTCCTTGAACAGTCGGTCTGACATTTTGACTACATTGCCGATAGTTTCGGCAGCATTTTCACCGGCCGCGTTCATGAAAACATCGGGTTTACGTATGCCCATGCCTTCAAAAAATATCTCATTCAATTCGTAGTCATAATTTTGACCGGTGTGGACTAAGATATGATCGGTGTACTTATCCAGTTCGGGGATAACGCACGCTAATTTGATAATTTCTGGCCTTGTGCCGACAATCGTCATGACTTTCATTTGGTTGCCCTCTGATTAATGTTATAAAGTTCTTCGTGACCGTCTACCCATTCTTTCATTTCTTTGACCATCTGGTCATACGACGGGATGCCGAAGTCAAAATCCGTTTTTCTGACTAAACTTTTGTCACTGACGTAATCACTTTTCGGAGTAATTTCGATATCTTTATTAAAGTGTTTTTTAAATAACCCGAGCAGGCTGTATTTATCGATTTTGGAATTATTGACGGCATGCCGCAGGCCTGAGATATCGTTTTCTATCGCCTTTTCCATACATTTTGCGAATTGAATGGTTGTTACGCCAGTCCAAATAACTTTGTCGTAACCGTTCACTTCGCCTTGTTGGTTCATGAACCACTGGAAAAGCCCTATGCCTTTTTCGTTAGTGTCAGGGCCGACGATCGAAGTCCTTAGGGTAATACTCTTGTCATTGTCGACTTCACCCAAAGCTTTGGATTGACCGTAAAAACTGGTCGCATCCTTGAAAGAATCCTCGGTGTATTCGCCTTTTTTGCCGTCGAATACGCAGTCGGTTGATACGTGCACGAATTTGATGCCATTCTTCTTGCAAAGTTCGTCGGCGTAGTGCGGTAAATAGCTGTTTATCAAAACCGCCAAGGATTTGTTTTGTTCAGCGACTTGGTTCAGCAGACCTATACAGTTGATAATCGCATCGGGTTCGAATTCTTTAACGTAGGTTTCCAAATCGTTCAGATTCTTCGTTACGTCTAGAATATAGTCACTATTATTACTTAGCGACGTACCCTTTACGGTGTGGCCTTTTTCACTGAAATAAAGTTTGACCACATGGCCCAGCATGCCGTCGGCGCCAAGGACAAGTATTCTCATGTTTCAATTTTTCCCATACGCTTTAGTAGTGCGATAACACCGTCTTCGTCCAGCCTGTCGGTTTTGTCAGAACTGTAGGCTACGTATTCAACGATCCCGCCTTCGCCGTCAGGATAGAAATTATTGTAATTCATATCGCGGTTATCCATCGGTATGCGGAAGAAGTCACCGCAATCTTCGGCTTTGGACATTTCTTCCCTTGTAACCAACACTTCATGGGCTTTTTCGCCATGCCGAGTGCCGATGATCACAGTCTCGACGTCAGACTCCTTATATTTTTTGATGGCATTCGCCAATGTCCTGATGTCGGCGGCAGGTGCTTTTTGGACGAACAAGTCCCCCTGGTCACCGTTATGAAAAGCGAACAACACTAGGTCAACCGCGTCGGCTAACGTCATCATATATCTAGTCATATTGGGGTCGGTAATAGTCAATGGCTTGCCCTGGGTAATCAGTTGATAAAACAACGGAATGACCGATCCGCGCGATCCCATAACGTTACCGTACCTGGTCAAACATATTATCGTATTTGCGTCATTTCCAAGTTGGCGGGCTTTTGCGACGATGATTTTTTCCATCATCGCTTTGCTGGTCCCCATGGCATTGATTGGGTATGCAGCTTTGTCGGTGCTAAGACAAATGACTTTTTTAACCTCGTTTTTAATGGCAGACGCTAACACGTTGTCGGTTCCAAAGACATTGGTTTTGACCGCTTCAAGCGGGAAAAATTCACATGACGGAACTTGTTTTAACGCGGCGGCATGAAAGACGTAGTCAACGCCTTTCATGGCGATATCAATCGTACTCGCATCCCTGACATCACCAATATAAAACTTCAGTTTGGAATTGTTATACTTCTTCCTCATGTCGTCTTGCTTTTTTTCGTCGCGCGAAAATACCCTGATTTCCTTAATCTTCGTATTCAAGAATGTCTTTAGCACCTCATTCCCGAAAGAACCGGTGCCGCCGGTTATCAGTAGTACCTTGCCTTCGAACATTTTATCTTTTGTCATATCTCCCCGCTTTCTGCTTTATTCCGAAATAATTTACAATTTAACCTCATCCGGCCGATAAAAGACTGTCCTTGTTAATAAAATTTAGCTCGTCATACCTGCGAATCGCATCGTCCGGATTACCAATATAATCAACCTTACCAGCGTTAATCAACGCTACCCGATTACAAAACCTGTTTACCATTTCCATAGAATGAGTTACTAAAATGATCGTCTTGCCTTCTTTTTTCAGCCTAGTAAATTGTTCCAGACATTTTTCCTGAAAGTTAGAGTCGCCGACCGCCAATACTTCGTCAAACATCAGGATATCGTTTTCGGCCTTGATTGCAATAGAGAACGCCAGGCGGACCTGCATGCCGCTGGAATAATTTTTCAGTTTTTGGTCCATAAACGGTTCAAGTTCGGCAAAGGCAACGATGTCGTCGTACATGGCGTTCATCTGTTTGCGCGTAAATCCAAGCATCGCGCCATTCAGATAGACATTGTCACGTCCAGAAAGTTCCGAGTTGAAACCGACGCCCAGTTCGATAAACGGGGTCAGGCCCCCATGTACATATATATTTCCTTTTGTCGGCTCGTAAACGCCGGCAATCAGTCGCAGCAAAGTACTCTTGCCGCTGCCGTTGCGGCCGATGATTCCAAAAAATTCACCTTCGTTAATGTCAAACGAGACACCGTCCAGCGCCTTAAGGACGGTTTTGCGGTTTTTCTTGACGATGTTAGTAACCGCCTGTTTAAGCGTGGTGTTTTTATTCTGATTCATAACAAATTCTTTATGAATATCTATTACTTCAACGGCGACTTTGTTTTCTGGCGTAGCTTGTTTCATCCTATATATCCTCCGCGAACGTCCTTGACCGACTCTTAAAGACCAGCCCGCCAGCGACAGCAAAAATAATAATAATCAAAAATGGGATAACGATGTTCGGCCAAACGACAGTCGACCAGATTGTAATACTGGTATCCGTCACTAGTAAGTATCTGATATCTTGAATAATCTGAGCTACCGGATTGATAAAAAACCATGGGCGGATATTTTCCGGTACCGTGGATAACGGGTACAGAATAGGGGTAGCGTAAAAACCGATTTGCAAAAAGACTTCCCAGATATAGGATACGTCGCGAAATTTAACATATAGAGACGACAACAAGAACGAAATACTGACCGACAGGATGAACAACTCTAGAACCAACGGAATAATTAACAGCCATTCGACAGATGGTACGATGCCATTAACAAGCGCGAAGACCAGTAATACTACTAAACCGAAAAACAGATTTATCAAAGCCGATACTGCGCTGGATACAACCAGTAAATATTTTGGGATTCTAATCTTTCTAATTAAATCTCCGCGTGCCACTACGGATATCAGACCCATCACGGTCGCCTCGGAAAAGAAATTCCACAAAATAACACCGGTCAACAGATATACCGGGTAGTGCGGAATGTCTTTGCCGAGAGGGATAATGTAGCCGAAGATTACATATAATACTAAAAACAAAAATAGCGGCCTTAGTAGCGACCAAGCATAACCGAGCACCGAATCTTGATAGCGTACTTTGAAGTCAGACCTGACTAATTCACTAAGAATAGACCGGTTACGCGCGTTAAAATATCTCGCAAACATACTTGATTTATTATACCAGATAAACCGACCTAGCGTTGCCTTTATATATCCTATCAGCCACTCAATTACCGCAAATGATATAATAATAACCAATGAAAAAAATCAGTATTCTAATCCCCGCCTATAACGAGCAAGAAGTTCTAGAAAAGCTTTATCACCGCCTAGGCAAACTGGCGAACGACAATAAATCGTACGATTTTGAATTTTTATTCGTGAACGATGGCAGCCGCGACAGAACGCTTGAGATAATCAAGGAATACGCGGCGACAGACGACCGCGTTGCCTACGTCAATCTATCGCGCAATTTCGGCAAAGAAATCGCCATGATTGCAGGGCTAGACCATGTGACCGGTGACGCGACAGTTATCATCGACGCAGATTTACAAGATCCGCCGGAACTTATTCCTGAGATGATTAAATATTGGGAAGAGGGATTTGAAGACGTTTACGCTAGAAGAAATGTTCGCGAAGGCGAGACGTGGTTCAAATTATTCACGGCCAACGGATATTATTGGTTGATGGGTCTTTTGACTCAAAGTATTAAGATCCCCAAGAACACCGGTGATTTCAGGCTGCTCGACAAGCGATGCGTCGAAGCTTTGCGGCAACTTCGTGAGTCCGAACGATATACCAAGGGCATGTTCAGCTGGATCGGTTTCAAAAAAAAGGAGATTACCTATAATCGCGACCCGCGTGCCGCCGGAAAAGTCAAACAAAATTACCGAAAATTGTTCGGCTTGGCTTTTGATGGAATAACCTCGTTTTCAACAATGCCGCTTAGAATTGCTTCGTTCCTGGGCGCAATCATATCCATTGTGGCATTTGTGTTCATTATAGTGGTAGTCGTAAAAACCGTTATGTTCGGTGACCAAGCAGCCGGCTATCCTTCGCTGATGGCGGTTGTTTTATTCTTGGGTGGCATACAACTACTGTCGCTGGGAATAATAGGGGAATATGTCGGGCGTATTTTTATTGAGTCCAAAAACCGTCCGCTATATTTCGTTGAGGAGTATCATCATCAAAAATCAAATAGAAAAGCACTCCGATAAGTTCCGCTTTATGATAGTCGGCAGTCTAAGTACAGCCATTGATTATGGTATTTTGTTCGCTTTGGCATTGTTCGGCTTGGATTCGCTGAGGGGCAATTTCATTTCGACGTCAATCGCCATGATCTTCAGTTTTATCGCCAATAAAAAATTCACCTTCAAAGACAACTCGTCTGCCGGCAAGATGCAAATAGCTAAATTTTTCGTTATTACGACGTTCGGGTTGTGGATTATCCAGCCGATAATAATCGAGGGGTTCAAGTATTTTGCTAGTCCGATTATTCCAAACGCTTTTATTGTTTTATTCGTCGGAAAAACTTTGGCTACTATAGCATCGATGATTTGGAATTTTGTTCTGTACAAAAAATTCGTCTTTACCACTCCCCTATAGACATCACGAAATATATTTGCATATGTGCAAATGATATGTTTTTGTATATTAGACTATGATGACATTTGGGAGATCGTCAGCTTGCGGTCGCGGCCTTCACCTTCAGAAAAAGTGTGAATATCGCTGTACTCACTGGCGACTTGATGGACGATGCGCCTGTCGGCGGCATTCAGATTAACGATGCGCGAATCGCCAGTTCGCCTAACCTCTTCGATCCATTCTCGGGCCTGCTTGGCAATCTTTTCCGCGCGCTGTTTTTTGTAGCCGGCAATATCTATGTTTACTCTGGTCAACTGAGCGTCCTTGTTACGAAGTACGGTCGAAACGATATACTGCAAACTGCGCAACGTCTCGGCATTACGGCCAATAAACAAGCTGCTCATCTCGTTTGACGGTACGGACAGCTCTATTACGTCTTCGTCACACGTTGACGACACTGTAATATTGGCACCAAAGAAGGATAGTAAATCCTCTAGATACTTTTGGGCATATTGTATTGATTCTTCTTTGTTCATCACGTTAGACCTCCTCGCCGCATATATAATTATTAGGGGTTATTTTATTACTTTTTTTACTCATTTTAGGTCTAACGTGATTCATGATTTCTCCTTTTTCTTAAACTTATTAGGAGCAGTGTCTTTGGCGACGATACGGGTGATGTTCGCCTCTTGGGCCTGTTTCAACCGCGCTCTTGCGGTGGCTTTTTTGTTTTGTCCGATTGTCGCCTTGTCGGCGATTTCAATCATTTCTTCGGCATCTTGGTTTAATATGTGCCTTTGCTGCACTACGGCAACAAGGTTAGATACAGTATAGTAAAGTACCAACGCACCGGGCAAGTTAATCATGATAAAGAACATCATGATAGGCATAAATCTTGTCATGTTCCTCATCATGACGGCATTCATTTCGCTCTGGTCGGCCTGTTTGCCGTCGGCGGCTTCGTTCATGATTTCTTTAATAGTCTTGGAGGATTTTTGAGTCGGCGTGGTTTGCTTGGACATAATATACTGGGTAACGGCCGCAGCAATAGCGAGAATAAGTAAGAATATATTTATCGACAGGGGCTGTGAAACGATAGCCTGTTTAGTCAAATCAAAAATGCCGAACAGTTTTTCATTCAGGTGTTCGGGGTGCGCGATAAGTTCTTTGATTGGCCCGACGTCTTTCAAAAAGTCATAGGTAAATCGCGCGACTTTATCGCGTTGCGAAGTAAAAATAATAATTACTTGATATAAAGCGATAAAGATAGGCAGCTGGATAAACAAAACGCCTATCGAGCTGAACGGATTGATGTCGTGCTTTTTATACAGTTCCATCATTTGCATGCTTTCAAGCTGCTTGTTGCCTTTCGATTCTTTTTTGATCCGGGCCAGTTCGGGCTGCATTTTTTGCATCGCCTTGACTTGGTGTAACTGCTTTTTAACAAGCGGCCATAAAGCCCACCTGACTAAAACGGTGAAAATAATCAAAGCAATACCAAAATCACCCCCCGGCACCAGGCTGTAAAGGCCCATCAGCAGGTTGAAAATCGGTTGAACTATAAACAGGTCAAAAATATTCACGATTGTGACAACTCCACAAAACTCTTAACTATCGGCTTATTATACCAGTTTTATTAACTTATTGAAACGTCTGGGCGCTACTTTTTCATCCCCGCCTGGTCAAAAAGCTGATCGATTTGTCCGGACAAGTCTTTGTGAGTAGCGGCAAGCAGTTCACTTGATGACACGATTACCGCTATATCATACGCGCGGTTCAAGTGCGGTAGCTTCAGACGAATAATTTCATATATCCGACGGCGGATCAGGTTGCGGCGAACGGCGCTTTTCAATACTTTTTTACTAACCACGACCGCGACGCGTGAATTCTTGCGGTGTGAATTGGCAATATACTTAATCGTCAAAAACCGCGAGCGAACGGCCTGCCCGTTTTTATATACATAACGCAGGCTGCTGTGACCATGAAAACGATTATTAAAAGGAATCATTGTAATCAATTATAACCCAAGTAAAATTTGCAGACTTTCAAACTAAAAACACTGCGGTCTTAATCCGCAGTGTTTTTATTAAACCGTCAGTTTTGCGCGGCCCTTGATGCGGCGCCTTTTGATAACGGCGCGTCCGGCCTTGGTTGCAATACGAGCACGAAATCCGTGCGTACGAGCGCGATGACGAGTGTGTGGTTGAAATGTTCGCTTTGGCATATCCGTATAAGTGTACCTCAAACCACCCCTATTAGCAAGGTTTATGTTTGAATTTCGGGCGATTGGATTGTTTTGTATATAAAAGTTTTCCCCAAAAGCACCCTATTTTTCCACTTATTTATTGAGGTAGTTTGAAAATGTGCAAAACTCACACCCCTAATACTACTCTTTTGCAAGTGATTATTGCGGGTTGTGGAAAACCACGTCCTTAGGTATAGTTATTAGTAATAAATTATGTTTTAAGGGACTGGTAAATATGCATAACGCGTTGTGGCAAAGTGTGCTTGGTGAAATCGAACTGTCGGTTTCGCATGCGACATTCACAACCTGGTTCAAAAACACCGAACTAGTTGACCAAAGCGACGCCGGTGTCGTTATATCGGTTCCGAATATATTCGCCAAAAAACAGTTCGAGGTAAAGTTTAATGATCAAGTCAAAGAAGTACTTGCTAAAAACGGCGTAAACCCTCAACAAATCACGTATGTAGTTAATGTATCCGGCAAGCGCACACGACTTAACCGAGAAACAACTGTTGGTACTTCGACGAACACATCGGTCGAGGAACTAATACCTGAAAGCAAATCGCAAAATACCCCGCCGGCTGTTGGCGGTCTGAACCCGCGATATACTTTCGATAATTTTATCGTCGGTTCCAGTAACGACCTGGCCTACACCGCTAGCCAAGCGGTCGCCGCGAATCCCGGCGTTAAATACAATCCGATATATCTGTACGGCGGCGTCGGACTTGGTAAGACCCACTTGATGCAGGCCATCGGCAACGAAATTATCAGGAACAACCCAAAAATGCGCGTATTATATATAAGTTCCGAAACTTTCGTCAGCGAATTTTTGGAATATATCAGATTCAAGAAAAAGGGTTTTTCCGAAAAATACCGCAACGTTGACGTGTTGATTGTCGATGACATGCAGTTTATTGCCGGCAAGGAAAAAACCCAGGAAGAATTCTTCCACACTTTCAATCACCTGCATCAAAACAACAAGCAGATTATTATCAGCAGCGACAAACCGCCAAAAAGCATTCCGACGTTGACCGAGCGTTTGCGCAGCCGTTTTGAAATGGGCATGGCAATCGATATCCAAATGCCTGATTTCGAAACAAGGTGTGCGATTTTAAATATCAAAGCAGCTCAATCGGGCATTACTCTAAAACAAGACACCGTCGAATATTTGGCCACGAATATAAAAACAAATATTCGCGAGCTTGAAGGTGCCTTGAATCAGTTATTGGCTTATGCCGAGATGCGCGGCATTGAACCAGATATTTCTACGGCCGAGGGTTTGATTGGAAACATCCGTCATTCTCGCCCGCAACATTTATCGAGCAAGCAAATTATCGATAAGACCGCTAAACACTTCCAAATAGATGTTTGTGAAATGTGTAGCGAAAAGCGCGATAAATATATTGTCGTACCGCGACAAATAGCCATGTACTTATTACGAAGTGAATTACATTTGAGCTTTCCGAAAATTGCCGTCGAACTTGGCCGCAAAGATCACACGACCGCCATCCATTCAGTTGAAAAAATCGAGAAAGCAATAAAGTTAGATTATTTGATTCGCGAACAAGTGGCGTCGATCAGGGAAAAACTATATGCCTAAAACTATATTTAATACATGTGTAAAATTTGTGAACAACCGGCGAATCTTTGATGGTAAAAGCGGTGGCTACGTATCCACTAAAAGACCTCATTCACAATCAACCTATATAGACGGCTGGGTAAAAAGCATTGGTTGCCAACACTTATCGCTACCCTTTTGCACGACGATTTCCACATACCATAATACCGAAAATAATCTGTTGAATAAAAGTTTTACTCACAATCCACAGAACCTATTATTTAGACTATTAAATGAAATTAAAGAAAGGTAATACAATGGAACTTATCGTAACCCAGGAAAAACTTACTAAAGCATTATCAGCCGTCAGTAGGGTCGCAAGTACGAAAACACAATTACCTATCCTTAGTAATATACTCCTAAGAACTGACGGTAACCGATTATTAGTAGCGGCAACTAATCTGGAAATCGCTATTACTCAATATATCGGTGCAAAAGTAATCAAACCCGGAGCTATTACGATTCCAGCCAGATTAATGTCGGAGTTTATATCCAGCCTTCCAAAAGAGTCAGTTGAACTTAAGGTAATAAATGATAATCTTCATATCAAAAGCGGGTCTTTTAATTCAATAATTAACGGATTTATTGCCGATGATTTTCCTGAACTACCGACAATAAACGAGTCGTCTTCGATTCAATACAGTATCAAGGTCGAGGACTTCAAACAGGCAGTTTCGCAGACGATAATAACGGCCAGTAATGACTCTACTCGTCCGGTTCTGACAGGAGTATATTGGCACTCTCATCAGGGGCAATTGTACCTGGCGGCAACCGACGGTTATCGTTTATCTGAGCGTCGTCTAGTATCGACAAAAAGTGACGTATCTGCGATTATTCCAACCCAAACCCTACAAGAAGTGCTGAGAAATATTACCGACGAATCAGGTGAAATCGATATTTTATTTGACGAAACTCAGGTGAGGTTCCGTATCAATGAAACCGAAATTATCAGCCGTCTGATTGACGGGAATTTCCCAGATTATCGACAACTGATTCCGGCCTCATCAGAAGTATCAGCCATGTTGAATAAAACTGATTTTGTTCGCGTCGTTAAAATAGCCGGTCTATTTGCGCGCGAATCAGGCGGCAGCGTAACGCTAACGGCTGACAAGAAAAAGAAAACCCTTTCCGTCCACTCGATAGCCTCGCAACTTGGAGAAAACACTTCAGAAGTAAGCGCCGAAATTACTAATGATGGCCAAATAACCTTGAACTCGCGATATTTAAGCGAAGCTTTGTCTGTTACCGAGGGTGAGAATGTTGAATTTAGCTTCAATGGCAAGATGGCGCCGTGCGTTTTGAAGTCGACTGACCCAAACACTGACTATTACCATATAATCATGCCGCTGAAAAGCTAAAGGCATAAAACATGGTGGTAAAGAAGTTATCTGTCCAGAATATCCGTTCGCATAACAAGTTCGACATATCGTTGTCGCCTACGATAACAGTGATAACCGGACTGAATGGCAGCGGCAAAACCTCACTACTAGAGGCGTTATATATTTCGTTTCAAGGCAGCTCGTTTAGGGGTAGCGACAATGATGTTCTGCGTCACGGTTCGCCGTGGTGGCGGATTGATGTCGAGTCCGACGCACATATAAAAAGAACGATCACTTTTGATCCAAGCCTTGTGTCGGGCCGTAAGAAAATTGTGATTGACGATAAGACGATGTATCGTCTGCTGCCAAAACATAAACAACCGGTCGTATTATTTGAACCTGATGACTTGAGGCTTCTGCACGGTTCACCGACACGCCGCCGCCAGTTTATTGACCGATTCGTCGGTCAGCTTGACCAGCTGTATTTGAATGCACTTCATAAATATGAGCGCGCCCTAAAACAGCGCAACAATCTGCTAAAAAAGCAGTTCGGAGCACAAAACGAACTGTTTGTTTGGGATGTCGCGTTAAGCGAGCACGGATCGTATTTAATTGAAAAAAGAATAGCCTTTATCGAAAAGATTAATAGCCGTCTGAACGAAGCCTATAATGCGATTGCAAAATCGAGTGACAATGTATCAGTACATTATTCACATACATATATAGGTGACATAAAACAGAAATTATTAAACGATCTGCATGGCCACAGCGCACGCGACGCAATACTGGGCTTTACGAGCATCGGACCGCATCGACACGACGTTATATTCCAATTTAATGGATCCCCCGCCTTAGAAGTCGCCTCACGCGGTGAAATTCGCAGCATCATACTGGCGCTAAAATTTTTGGAGGCAAATATCACTGAACAAATCACCGACCAAAAACCGATTATTTTATTGGACGACGTATTCAGCGAACTTGACGAGAATCGCCAAAAAAGCCTGCTTTCTGCAAAAAACCAAATTATCATCACGTCGACGAAATTGCCGAAAAATATAAAAGCTAATATAAAAACGATTAAACTTCTTGATCGCTGAGGTTATTAACGCCGTCAATAACACTCGATGGGATGTCCGGGAAATTTGACTTGGTTATGACGATTTCGGGATAACGTATCATCACCCAGGCACCGTCTTCCTTATGAAGGATAACTCGATATAGGTCGGTTATGTCCCTGCTGTCTATTTTTCGCTTGATTATGGCGCCGAACCAATCTCCGTCACCAAACAGCTGCCCTTTGATAATGTCGTAGTTATTTATTGTCGATTTGTAGGTTAATCTGATGACGGATAGGATTTCGTCTTTTTGACTTTCATACTGGCTACTCAAGAATCCGGACGAACGAACGGCCTTGATGTTTACGTCTTTTGCGACGCCACTTACCTCAAACTTAATCTTGGAATCGTCGTAGCCGCTTGCTTTTACGGCATAGTAATAATCGCCGTCTTTGAGCGATTTTTTATATTCTGACGAGGTGAAAGAGCCGATATTTTTCTTGTCTGAGCCATATAGTTCTACTGTCAACCCGGATTTGTCTGTTTTGAAAGTGATGTCATGGTAGTAGCCAGAACCTATGTTGCCTATCAGCAAACCAATGATAATAACAGAAGTTATAGTCGCGCCGATTAATAAAATAATTCGTTTATTCATAGCGCGAATGGATTCCTATAATCTTTGAACGTTATATTGTAATCTGCCGGATTGTAACCCCATGATTTGATTTTACTTACGACCGCCGAGCGATAACCTTCGTGAGCGTCTACGACGATAGTAAACGAATCCAAAGTACTATCCTCGGAGTAATCGATTTTTAGCAGACGATTATTATACGGCAGCCTTTTGGTAATCGGGTACTTGTCGGTCACTGTATTGTAGCCATCGGGTTCGGTTAATATTTCGGATATAGTTTTTGTCGATTTTTTTGATAAATTAATCGATATTTCGGTCTTGTTATCACCTATTTCATACACCGTACGATATTCGCCGTAACCGTTCAGTGTGGCTAACACTACATATTTTCCAGGTTCAAGGTAGATTATGCCAGGTTCTACCGACCGTCCGTTTATCGTAACGCTAGTCTTTGCCTGATTTAGGGAAATGTTTACCTGGGTTTTGTTTATCTGATAAATAAACTTTGCGAAATAGTACGGACTGATAAAAATAATCAGGAGAGAGATTATGATGATGTAAATATTTTTGCGGCTCATTCCGATTTTCCTATGTTGTATATTGCGTAACTGCCGTCGGTCGTTTTAATTAACTCTACGACGTAAATATCGTTGCTGCTAGTGAAGTCGGTATCGGTCGTGTAGTACTTTGTGCTCACCCATACCAAGACGTTTTGATATTCACCCTTTTTATCACTCAAGGCTATTTTTGAGACAGAGGTGACAGTTTTAATATCACCTTGCCCCATATTCGATACCGGATTGGTGAAAATCGGGCTGTCACCTGAAAAATACAGGCTAAGCCTTTCATTTCGCTGATCCATTGAATCGGTTTCGTTTTGAGTCAAATAATACTCAACAGCCGGTTTTATCAACGTGCTGGCATTATTTAAGTCCTTGAGACTAACGACGTTCGTTTCGGCACTGACCGGATCTATACTGTTTTTTGAAGCTAAAGAATAATAAGCGAAGGTTTGAATGAGCACTAGGGCAACGGCTATAATAATTAAGTGTTTCTTATTCATACTAACTACCCCCGCTTAGATACGCGTACATGTCGCCCGCCTTGATCCAACCGCCGTCTACTTGAAGTTCGAAGTGGATATGAGGGCTACTGAGCGATGACACTAATGTGCCAATTTCTTGGCCGGCGACTACAGTGTCACCTACACTGACGCTTGTGTTGATATGGGCGTAAAGCGCCAGGATATTGCCGTCGGTACTTGTGATTTCGACATATCTACCGAAACTGTCACAAGGGTTGTGAACACAGGCTGAAACCGTAACCGTGCCGCTATAAGCAGTTACTGCCGTACTTCCGCCTGCCCCGAATATATCAAGGGCGTCCCCGCCGTGAAATGTGTTGTGTCCGGGTTTGTTGACATAATTACCACACAGAGATACTCGTCCGTGATCGCTGCACTCGCCTGTGCTTAGGCCAGAACTGCCATAGTCAAATCCGGGCACCGGCGAAACTCCCTCGGGGCATTCAACCGTACCACCTCCGCCGCCACTTCCGCTAAGTTGATCATACTGTTCGACAGCGTTGTCTATGCGAGCCTGCAGCGATGAGTCACCCGGCCTTTCGTAGTATGTAAAGACTGCTTTTGCCGCATCTTCGGCGGTAGTTGCGGCCGTCAATTTGCTATAAGCGTACGATTCGCTGGATGCGAACTCCTCCATCACGAAATTGAGTTGGCCCTCTAGGGTGTCGTAGTCATCAGGATGGGTTGATTTTAGTGCGGCGAGCCTTCCGCCAAGCCATTGTACGATTCCGTAAGCGCCTATCTCGTTGGTCACGGTCGGATCAAGCGTTGAATCTTCTACTAAGAAATTCCCCAATAGTCCAGCGGCTTGTGCTTCCGTCAGCCCCCGTGCGGTAAAAAAGTTGAATACTTTTGCTTCATTATTGTCACCGCTTAGACCGCTTATGCATGGATTGGTACCACCTCCGCCACCTCCGCCGCCTTCTTTGTAGCCAGTTTGGGGATCGTTCTCAGGGTCAAAAAACATGACGTCGTTCGAGCTGTAGCCGTGATTATTTACATATGCGAATGTATCTAGCGGCATCAATGCAAAGGCAACTGAAAGGAGTAGTAAACTGATTTTGATGCGTTTGGATTTATTCATAATCATGTCTGGTCGTCCATCCCTCTTTCGATTCTGAGTTGGTCAATGTAGTACAGGTACAGATAGGCGTTGCCGACGTAGTAATAATGATAAATGTGCGTAGTTTCACCTGTCTCTGGGTCGCACACTACGCCGGTGTCTTCAACCCAAGCAGCAAAGCTCACCTCTCCGTCTCTCACACCACTGGGAGCAGGTCCAGGCCATCCATTACCACATCTTGAACTCGGGTGATCGACCACCGAGTGGCTAGTGCTGAACATACACTCGCTTGCCCCATTATCGATTCGGCCGCCCATACCACCGTAATCCGTCATACTATTAGCGCGGTATGTTGTTGATTTCACTAGCGGTTCAGTTCGATTAATGCAGTTTGTTATGAATTTTTCATAAACAGGTTCAGGGTTGCCCTCGGTTGCATCGATGAACGGTACGACAGTACCTTGGTCTAAAGTCCGTATCTCCCCTAGAAGATTTGCGGCAACCTCTTCCGGATCGGTGTTTTCCAGCATGTCCGGGGGGATGCCGTACCTGACGTTGCAGAAAGGATCGGTTGCGACTCCAAGTGCCTCGTATTCGGTGTCGTCACACATCTTGAACTCGGCCTCGGTGCTATGGTAGTATGCTTTGCTGTTCGGTGAGAATATTGACGACAACGATTTGGTCGAAACAGATGCTATCGAAGTGAAAATGCCAGACAGCGACGATAATTTTGAAGCGTAAGGTGCCAAAGTAGCCACGATCTTACCCATGAAAGTATTGCGATCCATGCCATTGAACTGATTAGCGATTGAGTTATCGGCGTACAGAGAATTATATTTCTGGGCCACGGTTTCAGAATAATCCGCGTAATCAACTGCTTGATCGTAACCAATCGGCGCATTGCCGCCAAATTTTGCCGACATTGCCATAATGCCGGAAGCTCCGGATGTCAACGCATCTCCGGCGTTCGCACCAATCATATAAGGGCCGGTAAGTTTAGCGATAAATATGTCCTTTAGTAATGTTGGTAAGTAGGCCATTCCTACTTCCAACGCAACTTGCAGCCAAAAGCCTCTTTCCGTAGCCGAAACTGCTATCCCTCTACCTACATCCGTGGCAACCTTCTTGGCCGCTTGAACAGCTACTTTCGCCGATACCTTTCCAGCCATTGCTACTTCTGCATAAGCGCCACCGGTGAAAAATGTTAATACGACGCCGGCTACGAAATTTAATAACGACCCCAACCATGAGGTTACGAACCTGCATGAACTGAGAACCCACGGATGAGTGTTAATTTCGTCCGTTATCACGCCAAAGACACCTGGTAATCCGCCGCCGACAGTAAATGATTTCGCGCTCATCGGCATCGGCCCGACTTCGTTATAGGCGGCATACCTATAACCCCAAGAAGCGGTAGCCGACTTTTCTTCATAAGAACCGTCAAGCGTAGACACGTCGCTTGATAGCAGTGTGCCATAAAAAGCCACGGTTTCGGGGTTGGGGCTGTCGACACCCGAAGCTCCCCCCGCCTTGATTTGGTCGGCGAGTTTCAAGAAATCATTCGCATAGTAAGCTAACTCTACGTTCCGCATGATCTTGCTTGCGTATGACACTGCCCTGGCTGCAAGATAGACATTGCATATCATTTCAGCCGTATCGGATAACTTTAGAAAATTTACGGCTTTCTTTGAGAGTGACATAATTTCGTCGACCGTACCTGTCGCGGATTCTTCCGCTGCTTTTTTCGCCGCTTTTTCCCCGGCATCATAGGCAGCCCTATAATTATCAATACTTTTTTGCAGATTATCGAGCTCGACATCGTCCGTTAATGTCTCGCCCGTCACGGGGTGTCTGTCGGTGTCGATATCATCAGGATCTATAGGCTTTGTTTCATCCGCTATGTTTTTATCAAAATCACCAACTTTTTCAGCAAAAGTACTTCCTCTGAGGTCAGGAATGGCTGACTCGGCAATTTTTAGAAAACGCTGGGCCTTGTTCCACATAATATCGGCAAATCCAGCGAATTTGGGATGATAAGATCTAAAGACGGCTTTTTGGAATTCGCGATTTATCGTAACGTGGTTGCTAAAATCTTTAGCTGAAATAGTTTCTCCTCTGAATTTAAACTCACTTGGCTTTATTCGACCAGTTAAGCTAGTGCCACCGGAAATTACTTCGATGCCGGCCTTTTTAAAATTATCAACTTGCTTGACAGACATAGTTCGATATTTACACAGAATAGGAGCGATAGAGTTACATGCGCCACTAGTAGTTTTACTTTTTAGTAATTTTGTCGTTCTAGTGTCCATTGTTGCAAGTGACAAATCTAATTTATCTACCAGCGCCTCTTTAAATTGAACGATTATGTACGCGGGTGAAAGCATTATCGTCATTAGGATGAAGTAACCGATAACCAAAGTAATAATCGCCGCAAGCGGCCCCTTTTTCTTGACAAGGTTTTTGATGGCCTTTACTTTTCCAAGAGCACCTGGTTTAAGCATGTTGGCCGCATCTTTTGCGACAGAAGTTTTATTCTTCCACGGACCCTTTAGAACATTCGAGCCTTTGGCCTCTTGTTCTGCTACGGACTTACCGCTATTGAGTGATTCCGGTTTGTGCTCTTGGTTTTTGACGGCCTCTAAATCTGCCCGTCCCTGCCCCGTGTTGCCTGCGCCTTCGATTTCATGCAGATTAGGCCGAATATCCGGATCGATGTCTTCAAGTTTTCGTGCGGGTAATGCCATAACTGTTATCTCACATTATAATCAACGTGCTTATATTTACAATCTATACGGATGCTCCTGGGTTCATATAACTAGTCGTTCCGGACCGTTCGATCGGTATTTCTTGAGTGGCTTGTTCTAGAGCCCTAGGGTTCGTAGTGATCAGCTGTTTTTCGGTTGGGCTGGCTTCGATTTGAATGTGAACGTGGCTTTGGCCGGCAAAGAACAGACCTTGACCGACCGGGAAGCTAGACAGACGCTTCTTTTCTTCCTCGGTTAATTTGAATACATCGCATAATACATCAACCGCGCTGGACGATTGCTTTAATAATATCTGCATCGAACTGTTGGCGACGATGGCGCGGCCCATTTTACTGCTCATAAAGTCTTCAACGTCCTGAGTAATCGTCGTCAACCCCAAATAATATTTGCGGGCGCGTTTAGCTAGGCTGAACAAAAAGCTTGCCGAGTCGTCATACTTCATCAATTGCCAAGCCTCGTCAACGATTAGCATGCGTCGTTTTTGTTCGGCACGGATAATATTCCAGATGTGGCTGAGAATAACATACATTGCTACCGGTCGAAGTTCGTCCTCAAGGTCGCGGGTGTTGAATACGACCATGGTGTTATTAATATCGATGTTCGATTGCTGGCTGAATATGCCGGCGAAAGTACCGGTCGTGTATTTGCGTAGACGTTGCGCTAACTGTGGCCCGGTGCCGCCCATGTGCAGCAGCGTGTCGTATAGGTCATTGACGGTCGGCGGCATTGAATTATGGGTCAGCGGGTCGCTGGTTATACCGGCGCGGGCGTAGGTATCAATCAAAGCTTGGTCAAGGTCGGCTTCTTCGGTCGGAGTCAGGGCTGCCAATGGCACGCCCGAAGCCGAGGTCTGCGTTCCGCCTAGCATCAGTTTTAATAATCCATGCAAAGTAATAAGATTCGCTCGCAGAGCGTTATCGGCCTCATCTGTATCGATGACGCGCGGCAAATCGAACGGATTGATGCGGACGTTAGAGTTCAGGCTTAGACGGATATAACTGCCGCCTACGGCGTCGCACAGTTTTTGGTATTCATTTTCAGGGTCGATAATGATGATTTCGCTGCCTATCATCATGGCGCGCAGGGCTTCCAACTTGACAGTAAAAGATTTGCCGGCGCCGGATTTGGCAAAGACCACCATGTTGGCATTTTCCAAACTGAACCTGTCAAAGATAACCAGACCATTGTTGTGCATGTTGATGCCGTACAGCACGCCGCTTTCCTGTGTCAGGTCGGCGCTGGTGAATGGGAAACTGGTGCTGACGGCGCCGGTGTCCATGTTGCGGCGGATTTGCAGTTGATCTGACATTTGCGGCACGGTGCTGTTTAGGCCTTGCTCTTGCTGGCTGCTGGCGACCTTTGAAAACAACATCTGTTGGCCGAATATCGTTTCGACTTTGTGTTGTACAAAACCGAGTTCGTCCAAACTATCGGCGTACATCGTTATGTACAATCCGAAGCGGAAAAAGCGCTCGGCTCCGACCTGTAATTTATCTCGAAGTTCTTCTGCGTCGCTGATGGCGGCCTCGAGGGCCGGGTCGCGCGTCAAGCCCTTTTCATTATTTATAGATACCGATGCTTCCATCTGAGTTACTTTTTTGCGCAAATTGTTCAAGACTATTTGGCTTTCAACTGGATAAATAAACATGCTGACATCTAGGACTTCGTCAACGTTAATCAGCGAGCTTAGCCAGCCTGTATAAATCTGTCGCGGGTAGGCATATACATACATTGTGCGTCCGTATTTGGTGCCCAAGCGAAAGTGCGAAGAATGAATCTCGAGACTGCTAGGGGCAATCAAGTCGCGAAGCGTCGTAACGCCCTTTAAGAATGCCTCTTCTACCTCGACTTGTTCGCGTGCTAATTGTTCGGCGGCGACATCGACGTTCTTTTTCTTACCCATCAGGCCGCTCCTTTCGGTTGTGCGGTCGGTGCCTGGCTCTCGCCTTTTTTGACAAACAGGGCCGTCGTGTTTTCAAAGTCGCCTAATTGTTCGCGTACAGCAGTATCCGGATTATAGAAGTTATAGTACATCTCGCCCAGTTCCTTGGTGTTGAGTTGTACGCTTTGGATACCTATTTGGAAAAGCCCAGCCATAACGGCATCGACGCGGTTTTTGATTTCAATCTTTGCCTTGTCATACGTATCAGTATCGATTTTGGTCACGACGCTTGATTTGGCGAATATCTTACCGAAAAAGCCCTTGCTTTGGTCAACAAGGTTGCCGACGTTGCCCTCGGGGTAATGCGGAATTGCAATAAAGAACGATTTGTCCATGATGTTGGCCTCTTGGGCTAGATCGCTGATGAAGTTAATGTAGTCATCCATCAGCACGTCCAGCAACATATTATCCTGACTTTGGCGTATCTTTATCAAACGGTCGATGTAAGGTTCTATATCGATGCGCTGCGACCTGATTAGTATCTGGACCGGATGATTCAAAGAATTCAAAAAGTTCTGGTAGCTGTACTCAACAGCTTCGCGCTCCATGCTGCTCATAAGGTCGAAATTAATCGATTTACAGGCGACTATCGCGCGGAACGAACCGTCAGCCATGATTACCATGTTGTCTCGGATTTCGGACAGCATCAGGCTGTTTTGGGTCGAATTGGGGTTTCGGGGTTTCTGCACGGTTTGAATAGTCGTCGAATCCGGACCGCTTCCAATAGTAGTAGTCGGCGGCTGGTTTGGAACTTGATTGTTTTGTGGCATGTTTGTCGCTTCCCACTCCCCTGTTAGTTTTGATAGCCGCTATTGTCGCAGCGCAATAAAAACTTCGCCTTTCGGGTTTTGTTTTTCTTGAATACGGCCTGCTTCTCGGGCGATTGCCTCGATAGACATATTGGTATTGCTTGCGAGGCTTATTATATCAGCAGATACAGACTTTTCGCTAGTGGTTATCGGTTGGGTTAGAACGGGTGCCGGGACGGGAGTTGGCGCGTATTGCAGCTGAGGCTGGATTTGGGGTTGCGGTTGCGGTTGGGACTGAGGAGTAGGCGAAGTTGATATTACTTGGGCCGGAGTTTGTATAGGCGCTACGGCCGGCGCGACCGGGCTAATTACATTTTGAGGTGATGCCCCTAACTGGGGTTGGGGTTGAGGGCTGGCTGCCGGATATTGTGGTGCCAAGGGCTGTTGGCTCAGCGGTTGCACGATTGCCTGCCTGATTTCTTCCGGGTACGGGTTGAATTGAGGCTGGCTGATTGGCTGTATAACGGCTTGTCTGATTTCTTCCGGATACGGGTTAAATTTCAACTGCTGGCTGAATGTCGGGTCGGGAGCAGTGCCGCCGCCCAGAGTCGAGCCGAAGTAGCTGTATACATTAGAAGGCGTTTGAGACGCTTGGGCCTGAGGAACAACAGGCTGCGCTATTGGCGCGGCGGTTCTGCCATTCATGATGTCAGCCATTTCTTGGCGTTTGCGGGCGTCACTTTGGCTTAGCTTGTAGTCTATTGACCTGCTCGTGGCGTCATCTTCTTCCAGGACGTCCTGGATCTGCTGGGCCTCAAAGAATACGTCGCTGTTCATGGCGCTATTGGGTAGGTGCGCACCAGTGCCTCGAACGGCCCAGCCTTGGCTGTCAACGATGCTGGCCAGATAACCAAAGCGGCGCTCGGCTTCGTCGCCGGAAATATCTTTGACGCGACTTGGCTCGACGATTTTTGGAGCGGTTATTTCAATCAACGAATTGACTCCGTCCGGATCCCAAAATCGTTTGTGTGGTTTGAGGCTGAAGGCTACCATAGCTGCCATATATACTTCCATCGGCTGGTCTTTGCGCAACGGCAAAGCTAGGGCACCGAAAAACAAGATAAGAGGCATCGGAATGACCACTAATGGTACGGCGATATGCGCCAATCCCCAGGCGAAAGCAAGCGAAAGCGCCACTATCACCAGATAAATGAATTGGCGAAAGCTGAACGGACCGATTAACTTATCGTCGGCCTCGACGTCTTGTGGGACCTTGTATACGGCCATAATGCTTATAGTATAACAGTTTGTGGCTGTTTGGAGTATATATGTATTGGTTAACTTATTTAGCTAATGATGAGGCGTGATTACTGTGTAAAGCTTGGAGGAGAATCGTTTATTAAGGTGTCGGTGGCGATGGCGGTGGTGTCGGGCCAAATCTTGCATCAATCATAGCCTTCATTTCATCCAAATGAGGCCTCGCCTTGTCTTTAATACGATGCCGTAGTTTGTCGTCACCATACACAGCATCGATCTTATCCCTCAGGCTTTGGAGCATCTGTTGGTCTTCGGCGGTAACTGGACCTTCGTCCATAATTCTCTTAGCGGTGTCTTTCCATAACGCCATTTCGTCATAATGCATATCTGCTATGGTTTCCGTGGAATATTTCTTTTCTCTCATGGCTGTCTTGGCCGCGTCTTCTTTAACCAGACCGAAGTCGCCTGTGCTCAATTTACCTATCATACCGCCAGTGAATGTTTCACTCTTGTTCCTCACAACTTCTCGGCCAATAGCCTGCTGAACTAATTTCTTGTTAGCTGCGATCTCATCGGAATCACCCGTCACTTTTTTGTTCATTTCGGCAACATCTGCCAGTTTAAGCATATCGCCTTTGCTCGCGGATGCGGCGAACTGCTGAATCGCCGCTATTCTTGTTTCAACATCTAGTCCCATGTTTCTCGTCATTCCTAGTAAAGTATTGGGATCATCCGGGTTTCCGGGATTCTCCATTTCTACGCCCCGTCTATTGAGTTCTGAGCGAATAAGAGCGACATTGTCATTTAGAGCTTTTTCAATACCAGCAGCCCCCCCTGCCGCCATACGCCTAGCGCCATAAGCATAATCGATGCCACCCGCTGCAACTGCCGTTGCGCTTGGATTGTCCGTATCTCCGGCGACGAGTGCTTCATGATATTCTTGTCGTTGGATGTTTTGGGCGGAAGTCGTTGCGCTTGCTGTTATGTTGCCTTCTTGCTGAGCATTTTGAATCCGCTGTCTCGTTTCTTGACTTACTCTACTGGATTCTCTATCCCCCAAATCCTCAACCTGAGTTGAAAGCTCGGCAGTAATTTGAGCGGTCTTTGCCTGGGCAGCGGACAGATCTTTCTTTGCGGCGGCAGTACCCTGTCTTAGTTCAAGTAGCCCCTGGTCTGTCTCGAGGTTATGAGCAATCTCGGCGTTGTCTTTTTCATTTTGGAGTTTTGCTGCACCCAATTCGTGGTGGAGTTGTGCGCCGCCTCCAATCTCAAAATCGTTGGCCACGCGAGTGTCAGTTTTCGCCTTGTCGGCGCTGCTTATCAACCCGCCTTTGACGATCCGTTCATCGAGTTTCATACCTTCTTGTGTGACATCAGCCAGATGAGCAATTGTATTCTTATCAATCGCCGTCTGTTTGCCGGCGATATTGGCATCCATATCCAGACCTTGAGCTCGTGTGTTCTCAACGAGACGCCGCGAGGCAAACTTTTCCATATTGGTTTTTGTCTCAGTTTCACGGTTTTTGCGTTTGTAGTGCATTTGTTTGTACATTCCATGGAATGGGTTCTGATTGTCTTGGTTCAATCTTTTGGCGCGTGCTAAGTCTAACTCGCTCTTTAAGCGCTCCTCAGCCGGCTTACGCGCTTTGTCGGCTAATTTTGTGAGTGCTCCGTTTGCTGCGTTCAAAATTGCGCCGCCTTGTCGCGCCAAGAATGGCAATGAAAACAACGGCAAAGTTAGAATAGTTAAACCCATAAGATGATTAAAAAAGTTATTAGGGTTCCTGCTGACGATCACTACTGCTGCAAAGTCCGATCCGCCAAAAACGACACCTGCGAGCGGGTACATCATCAACATCGATATCAACAAATCGCGCCATTTTTTGTACCATACTTGAGTGTTGGGGAATATATAGGCCACGAAAGCCAGCGGTGCAAGTATTACCAAGATTGGGATGATGGCTGTTCGGATGATAAGCGTCAGTACGGCTACTATCAGTGCAAATAACCCCGCTAAGGCGACCAATACCAATGACATCACTGCGGCAGGTATCCCCAAAGTCAAGAGAGTAACGCCAACTGCAGCGCCACCCAAAGCAAACGTCAGGCCACCAGTAAAAATTAACCAAAAAGCGTCCCACCAGCTAACAAAAAGTGGCGGTGCCAAAGCCTTTAGAAAATCGTAAATACCCTTGCCGGCGATATTCGACAAGTCAACAGCCAGCTGCATTATTATAAATGACACATTTACTAAGATCGCGCAGACGATTAGGCGCGGCAGCATCTTTTTTATGCCGTAATTGCTGATTCCAACGCTGGTTAGCTGTGAGAATATTATCATCAGGAAAAATATCACGAATACGACGTTGGCTACATCACGAACCGCCATCCAAGCCGCGTAAACGGGGTCCTGTTGGCCGTGACCGCCGGATGTGGTTTGTAGGGGGTCTAATGTCAGCAAATATTGGGCCAACCACCACATGGAATCGTTTACTTTGAGTACCGCTCCGGCGACAGCACACACAATCCAACCTATGGCCGAAACTTCGCTGCCACAGGTCTCGCCATTTGCGCCGACAGGGTTGGTGTCTGGATTTACATAGGTGGGCATAGGTGAAGGATTCTGTGCGCTTACAATAGGTACGTTAGCAAAAGAAGCTACCGTAACAGAGAATAAGATGGCGAACAGTATTACCCTTAGCCGTAAATGCATACAAAAATTATAGCATAACCTTTAAAATGTGACTCAATACATAATATATACTTGCAGACGGCCGGTTTTTGTCATATCTTATTAACTAGGTATGAACCTAAAACAAAAATTATCGGCCATCACAATATCTATCAGTCTCTGCGGCCTATTGTCTCTTTTTGCGCCTGTATTAGTGCCCTCTTCCGCTTCTGTTGCTTCGGCTGCGACATGTGCCGGTGTTAACACGGCGCTTATCAGCTGTACCGAACCGGGCGGTGACACTAAAGACGTTACTCAAACCGGCATATGGGCCATATTGCTATTCGTATTGAATATCATGACGGCAGGCGTCGGCGTGCTTGGTGTCGGCGGCATAGTTTTCGCCTCGGTGCTGTATGCCAGCGCCGGCGGTAATATGGAACAGACCAAAAGGTCCAAGCTCATCATGTTCGACGTAG
>CAZEGB010000012.1:0-31514 GCA_964511655.1 uncultured Saccharimonas sp. (SeqCode)
ACAAAAGCGTATGCGGCTTTCTCGAGTTCAAACACTACATCGACTTTTTTATAGACATCATCTATTTGTTGTACATCCGCGGCAACTCGTTTCATCTCAAACCATTCCTTGGCATCGGCATCATTTTCTATTTTCGCTCGAACATCATCAAGCACGCGGTTAACCGTTGCAGCACGCTCCGATAACGACTGCGCATTCGCTTCATCATTATCTAAATCTTCTGGATTTGGCGTATTATTATGACTGCGAGACTCTTGTTCATACGAGGGATATTCTTGGTTACTAGTCATATCTTCTGGCCTCAAAATGCCTAAACCGTTCAAAGCGCTACGAGCCATAAACTCCGGCGAGCTCATAGTAAGGGATATGCCGACCAACTTTTCAATTAACATCATACCATTCTCTGGTGGCAGTTCTTTGTTATTGACCTTCTTAGTGCAATTCTGTTTCTCCATAACAACCTGATATTAACATAATTGTTATAAAATGTCAAGCACGCGCAACGGTCCGACAGCTTTACATCACTAAATCAATAACAGCAATTTAGACGGTACGAACCGCCTTTTTTATTACTATTTGTTTTTTAGTATTTTCTTTAACCTATTGATGTAAGCGAATTCCCAAAACTTAAGGGCGCCTTTGCCGATAATCAAACGTGAAAACATACGAAGGATATTGTTTTTTATCGTTACATTGTTCAAATACTCGATACGCGTCCCTTCGTCGACCGGCTTGATGATGAATTGTTCGTCTTCTATAGCAAGGGCGGATTCGTTTATCGATTTAAAGCCCTCGTTAGGTAATAGCGTAGTTTTCATAGCCACTTTAAAATTAATTCCAAAAGTATTCGTAGTTGCTTCTATTCTTAGATTATTACCGTCCCTGCTGATAACTTTCATGCCTTTTGCAACTATAGGAAAATATTCTGGCGCCTTCTCGAAGTCCGAAATAATTTTATAAACATCTTCTACTGGCGCATCAATTACCCATGACCCTTCTAAAACTTTTTCTTTCATAACATTTATTCTACCATTTGCTAAGGGCCCCGTCTTAGATAAAATATATCTGACATGAAGAAAACCAACGACACTTATTGCATCAGATTCAAAGGTAAAAATATTTCCGAGCGTTATTACCGCGACAAGGACGGTTGGGTAAAGGTTAGCAACCGCGGCCGTGTTTTCCGGGCTACCGCCGAACAGGTATTAAATCACCTGCTGCCCGCGCTCGCATTTAACAAAGAGCTTGGTCTGGATGTAACGGTGGAACATCACAATGAGCCATATTGGCAGACGCCTGAAGCCCAGGCCGACCAGAATCTTTCTACCAAAAAATAAATCTGATATTACTTTAATATGTCAGTGACAATATCATCTTCTTGATTGCTTTGTATTTATCGCTTTGAATATATTTTTGTGCATCACCAACGGTGGCAAAGTATTTTCCCCTACCTGTCGTGACCCCATTTGCGAAACTAATCAAGTTAGTACCATTACTGATATTAATATTAGAAGAAAATACGTCGTAAAACAGACAAATATCATGACTACCAATAGTAGGATAGGCGCTTTGTAGCCCATAATAAGCCAAGTATCCGCCAGTCACGGTTGGCGCAAGTTCGAATGACATTACGACAGGTTTTTCAGAACCCAACGAAGTCGGCGTTACTTCAAGGAAATTCCATGCCACAGAACTGCCAGGACCACAGGTGCCGCCAAGACCACTAATCCCCGTCATCAAGGTTGCTACAACTTCGCTATTTTCATCTTTTACGTCAATGGAACGATTATAGTGCGTGTCATAAGTATCTGACTGAAGGTCTCCCAACGTCCAGTCGGCCGGATATTGGAATGAAACGTTATAAACAATATCCGTATAAGTTTTATACGTCGATTTATTCGTATTGTCATCTTCCTTTTCAGTCTTTGTAACCGAATCTGTTTTTGACGAATTATTTCTATTCGAATAATTCTGATAGACAACATAGGCCAACGAGCACATCAGAGCCAAAACCAAAAAAATGGCAATGACCGCGTGCACGCTTCCGGATTGTGATTTTTGTTTGTTCACGAGATGCCCTTTCATAAAAAATACTAGTTGACTTTATTTAACCAGATTCAAAATATTCGCGCCAGTATCATTCTATTGACAGTAATCCATATAAAAAACAACCCGTCGTGACGGGTTGTTTTATTTGGTGGCTTCTTTCTTGTATTCGTCAAGTCTTTTTCGTAATTTCTTGCGCTTGTTTTCATTAGTACGGCCGGTGTAGGCGTTAATGAATGTTACAGATTCGGACTTTGTTTCACGATCGATATGTTCTGGATCGTAACCGGCAGCTACTAAAGCTTCGCTACCGAAAGCCCTGGCAAATGCTTCGTCAGCTCTTATCCTAGCCTCTCCTTCACTGTTTATTATTCTGGAGACCTCTTTCGAACCATATCGTTCCGAAATCTTTTGGTTATATGACGAGGCATTATTAAAAGACTGAAGCTTATTTGCCTTTAGATAATCATCAAGTGCTAAAGACAGATTAATAGCCCTTTCGCCCAAATCTACACTAGGGCCGTTAGGGATGACATCTTCGACAGCCTCTTCTTCGTTTTTTTCGTATATAATCTGTTCGGGAGTAACACCAAAATGACGAAAAGCATCATCATATGATCCGCCGGTCACATTGATGTAATTATCGAGTTGTTTTTCAGTTATTTTTTTAGTTTTATCAAAAGAAACTTCTACAGTGGCAGCACTTCGTACCGGCACATTTTCGACGGAAATGAGCTCATTTGCAAATTCCGGGTCAAGGAACCTTTCGTCATCTTCGGGTATATGCCAGTATTCGCCTAATTTCGGCTCTTTATAACTCATGTTTATTATTATAACATAAGAATTTGATACGGTCAATCGTGAGCCAAATCATTTATAACAAAAAATGCCCTCACTAGGAGGGCATTTCTGGCACCTGTTTGTTTGGAGATTACTATATCACCAAACTCGCTTATGGTGCAAGTCTAAAATTAGACTAAGCTTTCTTTGATACGGTCAAAAAGCCGTTGCGTGGGTTCTCTTTGACTTCGCGGTCAGCTGGAAGATCAACTGGTTGACCCTTTGCGTTCTTTGGTACTTTCGCGAAAAAGTAAATGGTTTGTTTTTTGCCGCCACGAAGAGTGACTTCGGTGCTGTGCAGATAATATGTGATACCCTTTGAGTTTATGTGCTTGTAAGCCATAAGGTTCCTATTCCTCCTGTTAGTGCTATACAAGTGTAAGAGTACATGTTGGCACGCTCTCTGTCAACGGTTAAATGCTCTTATAATGGTGTCGAAGTAATAATTTCAAGATACCAACACTTGTCAAACGGATGATAATTATTGCCAAAATCACACCACATATGACCAGTGACCAACCGGCAAAATCGGGCGACCAAAGCGGCGACGCAAAGTCATGAATATACGGTTCGGTGCGCAGACTAACCGAGCTTACCAGATTGCTGCCGGGCTGATATTTTTCAAGTTCATTAAGAGTACATTGGGTATAGGCGAACGAGTACCGGCTGAACTGCGGCCGGCAAATTTCTTGGACTGTTTCGTAAATATTACCGTTCGGGTTGATATCGGTGGCAGCGACGGCAATTAGTTCATTTCGGTCGCGATTATACGACGCGGACAGAAAAACCCCCTTGCCTAAATCGGTATTCATATGTGCCGATACATAACGTTGTAAGTCATACAACCTGCTTTGGGTTTTCGTATCATCTCCCTGACTATCAGCATTGACCACGGCATCCCGGCGATCAATCATGCCGATATTGTTCAGACGCAAAAAAGTCGCCGAAAGAAATCCGAAAAGTATCAGCAAAATTACCAGTTGCCATAACTGGACCCGCTGTAACTTCTTGATATCCCGCTTGACTTGCCTTTTGTTGAACACCTGGAATAACCCACCTTTGCTATTAAAACCAGTATAGCACGAGGTTAGGCCGCCAGCAGAGCCCTAAAACTTGGTGATATACTAATCTTATGAATATATATTTTTCTGGGATTGGCGGCGTCGGTATCGGACCTTTGGCCGAGATCGCCCATGACGCCGGCTATCGCGTAGCCGGTTCGGACCTAGAGGAATCGCCTGAGACCAAAGAACTACGTAAACGCGGCATAAATGTCAGTACGATGCAAGACGGTACTTTTTTGCGAGCCCGCCATAGCGACCGGCCGATTGATTGGTTCGTTTATACGTCCGCCTTGCCAGATAACCATCCCGAGCTGATATTGGCGCGCCAACTGGGCATTCATACTGCCAAACGCGACGAGCTGCTAGCGCACATTATTGCGGATAGGGGGTTAAAACTTATCGCCATCGCCGGCACGCACGGCAAAACGACGACGACCGGAATGATGATATGGATTATGCAACAGTTGAATATTCCGATCAGTTATTCAATCGGTACGATTATTAATTTCGGGCCAAGCGGCAAGTATGACCCCAAAAGCGAATATTTCGTATACGAATGCGATGAGTTTGACCGGAATTTTCTTCACTTCAGCCCGTACTTGTCGCTAATAACCTCTATTGACTATGACCATTCTGACACTTATCCGACACAAGAGAATTATTTGGACGCCTTTCGTCAATTCGCATGCCAAAGCAATCAAGCGGTCGCCTGGAACGATCAGCACGGCGAACTATTCGAAGGCTTGTCTAAAGTCAGGCTGCTTGATCCGTCGGAAATCAACCAAAAACTGTCACTCGCCGGTGAACACAACCGCCGCAATGCTACTATCGTGCAAGCCGCATTAGAACAGTTAGACATCAATCAACCGACGGACGATTTGTTCGCCAGCTTCCCGGGCACAGACCGGCGTTTTGAGAAATTAGCCGATAATATCTATAGCGATTACGGCCATCACCCTACGGAAATCGCGGCGACTCTGCAACTGGCCAGCGAAGTATCCGATCATGTCGTTTTGGTCTATCAGCCGCATCAGAACATCCGGCAACATCAGCTCCGCGACCAGTACACTAATCAGTTCGAAAAAGCCGAAACAATCTATTGGCTGCCGACATATTTGGCGCGCGAAGACCCCGCCTTACCGATTCTAAAACCGGAAGACCTGATTCAAAACATCACAAACATAGACTGCGTCCAGATTGCCGATTTGAATGACGATTTGTGGGAAAAAGTCCAAGAAGAACGCCAAAAAGGCAAATTGATTTTGTTCATGGGAGCCGGTAAAATCGACAGCTGGCTGCGCGTTAAACTTGCAGATAAATTGAAAGATTAGTTGTAGTATAAACCCTTGGTTACTGCCCCGCCGTTCGCTGTCGAGCGAAGTCGCCCGCGGTAGTTTATATTTGGTCGATTATTCCGTCACCACGCCTATGCCCAAAGAATCAGGACTAAGCGGGTCTCCGGAAAAAGCATCGACCGATTCGATTTTTTGAGCTTGTTTATAATAAAGCGTTTTGAATTCGTTTATCGTACTTTGATTGATTTGCCCGGTAGCTGAATAATTTTGGAAATCACTGTCGCTGTTTTCTACCTGAGCACGTATGCTTTTGTAGCCTGGGCGGCTGAGATCCAATTGGGCCGCGCCGCTGCCGTAATAGATTGCCATACTAATCATCACCAGAGCCAAGGCCACTAAAATAGCAAATACGATCATTATCGAGAATCTATGTTCGTCTCGGAACGAATGTTCGTCGGAATCAATCGTAATTTGAGCTTCATTCATTGCTTATCACCCCTTTGACCGCGGTCTGATAATCTTTCTCGAACTGCTCTACGGCCGAATAGTACTGATCGATTTGTTTGTTCAGTCGTAAAATATCCGCGTTCAGTTGGTTGCGTTGACTGCGCGCAAGCGTAATGGCATCAAAAAAGGCGACCGGTTGTTTCGAACAATCCATATCGATAGCCAAAGACAGTTGTTCTTCGTAAGCAATATAATCGGACCTGAAAGTATCAAGCGCTGATTCGTAACTGGTCGCGGCCGATACGAGGGCATCGTTTTTGTAGCCGTTGTTAGAAACCCTGCTGTTAAATCTGCTCATCAATTTGGTTGACATCGATTCGTATATTTGTCCCCTATTAACCCGCAAAAGCGCGTCACTTGAATGAAGCTGACTGAGCGTGTTTTTGGCCGATAAGCAGTTAGTGCGAATCCGTTCAATTTGCTGATCGGTAATCGAATCACTTTCGGCAAAAACGCTCAGCAAAGACAGGCTGCTTATGACGGCAGCCGACAATAGACAAATGGCAACAAATTTGGCGGATAGTTTCATCTTCTTAGTATTATCTTACGCTATGGCCCGTTTGGTCAATGTTACAAACTCATCAGCAGGTTCTGGTACTGGCTCTGGCCACTACCAGCACTTTGAATTAATTTCTCTAGCCCGCCATTCTGCATTATGTCCATCACGATATATGACGAGATTGCAAAGATTGCAATTAACACCAGCGAGATAGTAATCGAGAATGTCCATAGCGTCCTTTTGGCAAATTTTTTATATTTGTCGGCTTCAAGTAATTTATTTCCCTGCTTATCGCGCATGCCGCCGGATACTATAACGTTTAGGTCTATCAAAGCCCAGATTCCCAAACCTCCGAACGTCAACAGTTTCAAAAGGCCGGTAAAATATTTCCCCAGATAAAAGCGATCGACGCCGAATACCCCAAATATGAAACTGAAAAAGAAGGCTGCTAGAAAGTGACGCTGTTTACTTAGGTCAACCGGTTTACCGGTCGACAAGTTAACTTCAAGAGCGTCGGCAGGTGAAGCAACGGCTGGCTTTGCGTTAGGCGCTTCAGCTGCAGCGGCGGCAGAATTCTCGTTCATAACAACTTCTGGATTAACTATTACGGAATAAGGGGTCGATACAACACTTACTTCTTGAACTGGATTGACAGCGCCATCAGTTGCCGGGCTAATAGTCGATTCTTTATTTGGCTCCATATTTTTCCTTTGATTTGATTAAGGCGTCAAACGGTTGATATCGCGCGGGAAAAGGGTCGCTTCCCGGACGTTTGCCAGGCCAATCGTTTTTTGGACCAGGCGGTCGATACCCAAACCGCAGCCGCCGTGGCTAGGCAAGCCGTATTTAAATGCCTGCAGGTAATATCTGAAGCCTTCGTGCTCGACATCAAGCCCGGCTGTTTTCATTTGCTCGATCATTTTGTCATAGTTATTTTCGCGCAGGGGAACGGTCGCGATTTCTAGTCCCCTGAAAAGCAGGTCGCCCCAAAAAACCGTACCGGTCTTTTCATCGAATTTGTGGTAAAATTTACCAGCTTCGATAGGGAAGCGGACGGCATAAACCAAATCGCTGCTGAGTTGTTTACGCGCGTATTCGCTAATCCAACGTTCCTCGTCCGGTATCAAGTCCTTTTCGGCTCTCGTGTCAACTTTTACCTCTTTGCTGTACATATCATGTATTTCGGCAATCGTAAACCTGGGTACTTTACCGCCGGCAGGCAGTTTCAGTTCGGGCGCGTTCAGACTCTTTAGATCGCTTGCGTGTTCCTCGTAAATCTTTTTCAATGTATATTGCGTCATATCGGCTACCATATCCAGAACTTCATCGTGATCTTTCACGAAGCCCATCTCGATATCCAACATCGTCAGTTCCGTCAAATGGCGAGTCGTAGCACTTGGTTCGGCCCGGTAAGAATGACCGATTTCATAGACACGCTCAAAAGCGCCGACCATTATCTGTTTGTAAAACTGAGGACTTTGGGCTAAGGTTGCGACCTTGCCGAAATAATCCAGCTGGAATACCTCGGCACCGCCTTCGGTGGCCTCGGCTAGTAATTTTGGTGTGTCAATTTCAATGAATTCCTTGTCATACAGAAATTCCCGAATGTAACGCGTCGCGTCGGCCCTGATTTTGAATATTTTCTGCTCTTGGATATTTCGGATATTTAAGACTCGATAATCAAATAGCGTATCAAGGTGTTCAGATTTATGCGAAATAGGCTTATCGACTTCGATTGGCGGTTCGTCAGTGACGGGAACTTCGACGGTTATTTTTACGTCGTGCAATTCAGCCCCGCCGGGTGCCCGTTCGTCGGCTACCACTTTGCCGGTCAACATCAGAACCGTTCCGACTTGTAGCCCGCGCAGTTTTTCGAGTTCGTCTTTGTCCTCAATCAGTGTCTGAGCGACCCCACTGCGGTCACGTAAAGTAATAAAATTCAAACCGCCCAGCAACCGTTTTTTATGTAACCAGCCGTTTATAGTGACGGTTTCTCCGATTTTCGAGGATAATTCCCGTATCAATTTTCGTTCCATGGTATGATTCCTTATTTCTTTTGTCGTTCAAGCAGCTGATCCGGGCCGATAACACAACCAGCGCAGCTAGGCTAGTTGCCGGCCCTCGAATTATTATCGATAGTTTGCCACTTAATCATGTTCATATTATTCTAACATTCTCTATAGTATCCATCAATTGATTACGATTTTTGCCCGGCCGGGCCAATAATGTAATATAATAGTGCTTATGAATGTAGTACATCGTGAAAAATCCGCCTTAACTCAGATATTACTTGCACTTGTTCCTTATACCGAACAAAATTTGATGCTGACGTTCAAGCCGAACCGATTCTTTGACGAACTTGAAAGAACTTCCGAGTTCTCGACGCCTACTCTTCGCGTCGCTTTCAGCCGAGCCAGGAATAACAAGCTATTTGAAATAGATAACGAACGTGTCGTGTTTTCCTTGAAAGGCCGCCAAATTATACAGCCGTTCATCGCAAAGAAATTAGGCGGCGGCGGACAGCTAATGGTCATTTTCGATATCCCCGAGGACTCCGCAGGTCTGAGGCGAAAATTCCGGTCGCTGCTTATTGAATTGCAATTTAAACAAATCCAGCAAAGCGTTTGGATGACCGATAAAGATTACCGAGAATTTCTGGCTGATTCAATAAATGATTTAGGACTAGATGATTGGGTACAGTTGTACGAAGCAGCTAGAATTCTGTGATTGTAAAAAACAAAAAAACAATCAAAAATTAACAACATCAATTATTACAATATTGGCCCGGCCGGGCAGAAAGTGTAATATGGGAGGGGAATAGTTATTAGAAATGATTTTTTTGTTATGCCTTTATATTGTATTTGACAATATATAATATATGTTATATGAAATATCCGATAAAAGCCGCGTAAGGAGGAGTCTTTTAGACGTCTTCGTGCCCCCTCGACCATCTTCTTTCGTGAAGGTCCCGCAATGCCACCGCGCTAGGATTATCGTGGGAGTCGAACTCGTCAACGATTTTGCGTCCAAGCAGAGCTTCGATAACATCCGCCAACGTCAGCAAGCCGACGGTATCACGCGACTTGTTTATGACTATAAAAAGCGGGTGGCGCGTTCGCAAGAAAGCCGCCAAGGCGTGGTCCAGTGTTTGGTCCTCACGGATGTAGTGAATTTTTGGTTCCATCGCCTTCTCTGCTGTAGTTGACCGTTTGATATCAAGGCTTAATAGATTATTGACATGCAAAACTCCAACGACATGGTTGATATCTCTGCCAATAACCGGCAATCTGCTGTGCCCCAGCTGATGCAAGTCGTTTAGCGCCAACGGCCCCAAAAATTCTGATTTACTGACGGTTTTTATCAAATTGCGCGGCGTCATGACCGAATCGACTCGCTTTTCGTTGAACGACAGGCTGTTGACTATCATTCTTTTCTCTTCTGGAGCCAAAACGCCTTCCGATTCGGAGACCAAATGCTGAAGTTCTTCGCGCGAGTCAATATGCAGATTGTAAGTTCGCCAACCAGTCGGGGAATACCTCAGCAGTCTAAAAACAATTGGAAATTTTTGGATAAAACGCAGTACATAATCTTCAACCCGTCCGTAAATCTTTTGCGATATTTTTCTCAAATAACCAAGGTTAGAGACCGCACCGTAACTTATCGCGATCAATAATGCCACTATGATCCCAGCCACCGTACCGAAAGTAAATTCCGCTAGCACAAAGATAATAACCTGGAGAACCGATAACGTTATGTGCTTCAACGAGTTTACATCACATAGCAATTTTTCTCGCGCCAAGGCTTTTATCGAACTTCTTTCGCCCAGCTCGGCTCGGCGTTCTAATTCGAACAAATTCAAATCACTATGCCTGGGGTGAATCGCCGTCACTATCAGCATCAAAAATGTCGCTATTATCAATAATAAAAGTAACCAACTAAACATACTTTAACCATTGTAACTCAGAACCACCACCGGTTACACTGTCACCCGACAATATTTTTTGCTACAATTGACATAGTAAACAAGGAGTTATCTTTTGAATAAAGTTTCATGGACTATATTTGCTGCGCTTACAATCGGGATCTTGGCGTTATTAATAGTCTTTTCGAATAGCACCCAAGTCAATGTCAGTAAAGTCGACGCTAACGCCGTTCAAAAAGCCAACGAAGATGACGGCAATATTGCCGATCATGTCTTGGGAAAAGTCGGCAGCAAAGTTACGTTGATCGAATACGGCGACTATGAATGCTCGCACTGTGGCGCAATAAACCCTGCTATCAAGGCTATAGTCGAAGAATATCAGGATCAGTTGCAATTCGTTTTTCGTAATTTTCCTCTTGGCGGTTCATTTGCTAATTCCAAGGCAGCCGCCAAAGCAGTTGAGGCCGCCGGCCTGCAAGGCAAATATTGGGAAGCTCGCGACGCGATTTATGCCGACCAAGCCAGTTGGAGCACTTTGAATGAGAAAGGTCTCACCGACTACTTTAACGACTTTGCCAAAAAACTTGATCTTGATTTGACAAAGTTCAAAACTGACATGGAGTCCGATCCGGTTAACGAAAAGATAGCTTACGACCGCGCTCTCGGAGTGAAAGTCGGGGTGGAAGGTACGCCAATCTTCTATTTAAACGGCAAGAAGCTGGAGATACAATCAACAGAGGAAGCGACCATCAAAAAATTCAAAGCCGCAATTAATGCCGAGCTTGAAAAGGCAGGGATTGCCTTACCGGCGACCGAATAATAAATAAAACATAAAATAAGCGAAAACACCCCGGTGCCTTGAGGTGTTTTCTTTTTGTTACCCTTCCCTATTCGCTGAGCAAACAGAGAGAGGTGGATTTATTGAGTCAAACGACTCTTTACTGTGCGATATACAGTTGCCATTCGGCAGGCACCACATCCACTGCGATCTTTTTGCGCCTTGAGGGCACAAATTCGATTGCTATTGGCATGTGATTTTACTCCTTGTACTATGTACAGCCTCACGCGCTTCGACCTTTAAATAATAGTTTTAGCGCAAGACACATCATCCATAGTATCAAGCAATCCGTTTTACGTCAAGATAAGCGTTATGCCCATAACGCTAATGTCGTAAGTATATAACGCATTTGCGTTATACGCAAGCACAAAAAATAATTCATAACTATCAGATTAAAAACAACAATATATCCGCAAATTTTACTTCGATATTTTCATTGCTTTGAACGTTTCGACCTGTAAATTCATTTTTTCGATGAATTGTTCTAATTTGTCTTCACGAAGCAACATCACGAAGCCTTTGTCGGGCGAGCCTATAGCATATAGCCTGTCGCCTTCTTTTATGTTCAGTTCCTCACGGGCCTGTGCCGGAATTACTACTTGGCCTTTCGTGCCGACGGTCGCAGTGCCATATAATTTTTTGTCATGCATATAATACAATATTAGCTAAGTATGAAAAGTATATCAAGTATGAACGTTTTCAGCCAACGCTTGCGTTTACTCTAATCCAATAAAATGCAATAATTATTTGAAACAACCGTAACGGAAATCTATAGATGCCGACGCTTCATCATTTGAACAAACATGTGAACAAGTACGGGTTCAAGAGTAAGCCTTTGTATATATTGTCAATCATGTTAATGTTTTGGGCGATATTTGACGGTCTATTAACATACGTTACACCATTAGTATTGACGCAAGCCGGTTATTCCGAAACTATGATGGGTATTATCATCGGGACTTCTTCGATAGCCGGCGCCGTATTTGATTTTATGCTTTGCCGTATATTCAAACGGTCCAATTTTAGGAGAATATTCCTGATACTGTTTGCAATCTGTGCCGTATATCCAATTATTCTTTGGCAAGCCAAAAGTTTCTGGGTGTTTATCTCAGCCATGGCGCTTTGGGGCGTCTATTATGATTTATACAGTTTTGGAAGCCTTGATTTTCTTGGTAATTACACCGACAAGGAAGAGCACGCCTCAAGCTCCGGCGCTCTGCAAGTCTTTAGGTCGTTGGGTTATCTATTAGCACCGATATTTGCCGGATTTACGATCGGTGAAATTGTCGGTTGGCAAACATTCGCTTTATCGTGGATATTCCTGTTCATGGCTTTTCTATTTTTCATTGTATTAATCAAAGTTACGAAAGAAGGTGTTAATCAAGATCACCAAGGGCTTGCCTGTCGTAATCTGGCCATTAAAAGAGAGTTTAAACTTTGGGAGAGGACATCTATTTTATTAAAGCCCGTCCTTATTTTGACACTGCTAATCAGTATCTATGACGCCTTCTTCTGGACCATCGGTCCGCTTTTTGCGGAGTCGTTTCGCGGCATGGACGGTTTTGACGGATTATTTTTGGCGGCCTATGAATTACCAGCTCTGATGGTTGGCTGGTTTATTGGCAAAGCAACCATTCGCTTAGGTAAAAAGCGGACGGCCTTCGCGGCCTTCGGTGTCGGATCGCTAATTCTAGCTACTTTGCCGCTAATCAGTTCACCGCCGCTGGCTATTGCCACGATTTTCTTAGCCTCGATGTTCATATCGATGGCAATCCCGGCAATCAACGGAACATATGCCGATTACATCGAGGAGGCTCCCAAAGCCGAGAAAGAAATCGAAGCGGTCAGTGATTTTTCCAGCAATCTTGGTTATGTCATCGGACCGATAACAGCCGGAATTTTGGCCGACGCCTATGGTGATTCGATTGCGTTCAGCGTCCTATCAATAGTCGGCGTTATAATAGTTATCGTGCTCTTCCGAATAACACCAAGACATATAAACGTCAGCCCGTTAGAAAGAATGGGCTAAACGGCATCGATTATCCGAATGAAAAAACATAAGTTTGCTATCAAAATAATAAAGAGTTTTCTAAAGGCTGTTTGGCTATTTATTTGCGATCAATATCTGATTTTGTTTTTCATCCTGACTATCGGCGCGAAATTATACTATCTGAACACTTATCTACTAAAAATGACTTGGCCGGCGAACCAATATATTAACGGCGTCGTATTTGGTTTCTTGAGTTTGGCGGTGATATTCTCTCCGCTTTATTTCGTGCGCAAAAATAAAAATTGGTGCGTAATTATCATAGCTTCAATCATTTCCACGCTTATACTAATTGACACGATATACTATTCATATTTCGAGGCCTTACCTAGCGTCGGTCTAATCAGCTCATTCAATCAGGTTGATGACGTCGGCCCGGCCATCGTCGGACTGTTGCGTTGGTGGTTCGTCTTTTACGTAGCTGACATTTTACTAGCGATATTATTCAAAAAACGAATCGAGCATTTCTTTAAAAAGCAAAAAGAAAAGTTCTCAAGCATAAAATCGGGCCTAAAGACGTCTTGCCTGGCATTTGTAATAACGATTGTCGCATTTTTGCTGGGATTCCTGCCACTGGGGTTTGATAAGTTGGCGGAACTAGTAGAAAGCGGTCACGATACTATATCATCAACCCAATATTACGGCGTCATCATGGCGCATATGATAGACTTGACCCGCTTTATTGAGGAGTCGTCTATTTCCATCTCGCCTGATCAAGAGAAAGCGGTAATCGATTGGGTCAAAAAGAATAAACCGACAGATACGACAGGCTCGTTAACCGGGTTAGCCAAAGGCAAAAACGTAATAATGATACAAGTCGAATCGTTAGGCGCTTTTGTCATCAACCAAAAAATAAACGACAAAGAAATTACTCCCAACCTTAATAATCTAGCCAAAACTTCGCAATTTTTTCCCAACCAGCGTTTCGTGATGGGAGCCGGTCATACGTCCGACATCGATTTCGTGGCGAACTCGTCTTACTTTCCGCTGACCGACTCGGCGACATTCGTCCGTTTCGGGCGTGATGATTTTACCGGCTTGCCGAAAATTATGGCTAATAACGGATATAGCACCTTTGCCTACCATGGCTTTAACCGCAATTTTTGGAATCGCGACACGGCTCTTGAATCCCTTGGGTACCAAAAGTTTTATGCGGCCGATAATTACCCGAAGGGCGAGAAAATTAATCTAGGTTTGAATGACGGCGATTTTCTGAGCAAGACGGCCGAATACATTAAAAAGCAGTCAAAACCCAGTTTCAGCTATGTCATCACTCTGACATCACACGTCCCATTCGACACCAGCAGCACTACAAGAAATTCTGTCGTCAGCGCAGGCAATTACCCTTATTTGGTTGGCGGTTACCTAGAGAATATAAACTACGTCGACCGGGTATTGGGCGACTTCTTTTCTAAGTTGAAGTCCGAAGAACTGTACGATGATTCGCTGATTATAGTCTATGGCGACCATACGCCGGTACTCCCCGCCTTTACGGCCGGCACGCTGAAATATGACCCCGATTCCGCCCAGGAAAAAGAGGTGCCGCTATTTATCAAGCTGCCGAACGATGCAATCGGCAAAACATATCCTAATCAAGGCACTCATCTGGACATTATGCCGACTGTTTTGGACCTGTTGGGTATCAAAACGAGCCAATTAATGTTCGGCAAAAGTCTATTCGCCGAGGATTCAAAGCAATTCCAGACTTGCCCCGGCCAGATTTCCGTCTTTACCGGTTTAGGCGACTGTAAAACTGCTTTGTCCGCGGAAAAGAACATTTCGCAGCAAATCATCCGCTACAACCTGTTCAATAAATTGCCGAAATAGAACCGAATGTTATCATAATGTTATGAAATCAATCAAAAATAAATATCTTGTTATCGCACTTCTATTATTCCTAGTCTTATCATATTTAGTCAGTTCTTTTTCAAAACCATGCTTTTACCCACCTATGTTAAGAAATTTGATTAAAACTCAACCATACGAAGTAATCGACTGTTCGACTAGTATCCCCATTCAGTTCACTTTCATCATATTTATGTTGGGGATTTCTTTACTTCTTGGCATTGAACTAATAAAACTTCTTATCAAGAAAATGTCTGGATTCGGAAATAATAAATAGCATCAATATCAAGTAACTTATTATTTACTCGTAGCGCAAAGCATCAACTGGCTTCATTTTTGAAGCTCTGGCCGCCGGGTAAAGGCCTGACAGCATACCTAGCACCGTAGTAAACACGATAACCGATAAAATCAACCACCAGGGGAAGACTCCGATCTGATCGACCGGCAAACTGCTCAAGGTTATGGCATTATTGCTAAGTATCAGACGAGCAACCGCACCCAATCCCAAGCTGATCAAGATTCCGAAAGCGCCGCCGGCGAAACCAAGCATAGCCGCCTCAAAGGTAAACAATCGCCGTATCGTCGCCTTGGTAGCGCCGCAGGCTCGCATCACGCCAATCTCGCGGGTGCGTTCAAAAGTAGCCATTGTCATCGTATTGATAATGCCGATAGTAGCCACTTTAAATTTTTAAGCTCAATCACTATGCACTAATATATAAGAAAATTAACTCAAGCATTACGTGCAGATTTGACACGTGTGACCGAATATTGATAAGATTAGCCGTTGTGACAGCTTAACAATTTGGACAAGTACGAATATTCTGTAGAAAGGCGGTCGACCCAAATGGCAAATACGCAAACGAAAACGATTGAGGCCGGCGCTATAGGCTTGCCTTTGTCGCTCTCCAAACAACTTGAGTCGTTAGCTACTTTTAATCGTGCCTGGGGAGGCATAATAACCAAAGAACAGTTTGCGGCCGTAGATACGGCCAGCGACCACGTTCAGACAATGGGGCACCTCAAGATTTTGTATGTCGACTTCGGCTCGCCCAGCGAAACAATGGAAAGATATATTCGGATAATTTCTACTCAGGCGGGCTATTGGAATCGCAAGATTCCTGGCCCAAATGGCGATGATCCGAAATACATTGAATCCATTCACCGCTGGGGCTGGATTAAACCAGACAGCAACCGTGTCAGATTGGCGAAAAATACTCGCCAATACGAACCAGGCGTGATCCACGTCGTGGATATCGACATGTCAGCCGTCAGGGAAAATAAAGTCGATAGGACACTAAGGTTGGTCAATGGCCAAAAGACGAGGGGGAATAGCGAAATAGTTGCCCACGGAGAAGCTTTGGCAGTTATTTGCCAACTCACGACTTTAGGCATAAAACTGCCGCCCACCAATATTTCCGGTTATGAAATTAGTGATTTCAAAGACACTGAATGGAAGAGTATTAGAAACTTATGTTTCTGCCAACTCCCGAACAATCAAACTGCGAGTCTATATCTTAGACCAATAAAAAACAGTTTGGCGGGCTTTGTAACACCGTTGATACTTGTCTAGTTAGGACGCAACAAAATGGCTCGGCCGCATGGTCGAGCCAATTCTTTTTTGAAGTGATTATTTATACTTCGACGATTGGCCTGATGTTGTTTCCGGAAAGCTGCGAAACCTTATCGCAGTAGGCCTGGATATTGTCTTTGAAATAATGCGGATAAGCTTTTTGGATTTGGCCCACGACAAAGTAACCGATAGCCATCATGGCGGCGTAATCACAATTCTCTGGCAGCGGCACAAAAAAGCGATTTTCCGGGTCGCCCCACGTTTCATTTTTTTCGCCAAAGCTGATAAACAGTTCGTTCGATGGCACGACGGTCGTGGCGTGTAATCTGGCAAACTCGATGGTTTCGATATCACGAGCGATTCGGCGACCGAACAGTTCGACGAACTTGTTCTGCAGCATACCAATCGAACCGCTAAATCTGGCCGGCAGCATCAGATAGTATTTGTCGTAGTTTAAAAAATCCGGGTATTCAAGTTTAGAAGTATAATCATCTATAAAGCGCTTTATTTCAGTCGGATTCTCGCCAGTCGCCCCTAAAATCATGCCCATGTAAGTCGAAGTGTTGTAAGTATATGGTTCACGGTTCTTCGGAAAGACGAACTCGCTGTCGCCTTCGTCTTTTTTCAACTCGCGACTGGCAGACGAATTAGGCGTATTAGTTATCAACATTACTTTTTTGCCGCTTTCGTGGGCGGCCCGCACTATTATCGGCGCGTGTTTTTCGCCGGAAGCAGATATCAATACCACACCGTCGATTGCCGGAATACTCGCCAGTTTTTCCTCGAAGTTACTCTCGGAGGCAAATACGGCGTCTGATTTTTCGAACATTATCCGGCCAGTCTGTTCACCGTTGCCCGAACCGACAACAAGCGGGCGCAAAAAACAAGACGTGTCAATCTTGGTCAGATGTTGCTGACTTAACAGTTCCAACGCCCCCATGACGACAACATCCAGATTAGGAATATTTTCCATTGTAAAAGTCTTTAGTATCTCGATATTTGGTGTTTCCATTTTCTGCCCTTCCAGCCATGCGGCTGCTATTAAATTGTCAGATTGTTCGTCACGTCAAATTATAGATATTTATGTCGCTAATGGCAAACTTAGCGATCATCAAGCGACGGATCGTCCCACTCGAAGACATGCAGACCGCTGCGTTTTATGGACGGGTAGTAAAATTCAAATCCACGGCCGGACTGCCAATCTTTAACGAAGTTCGCTTTGTCGTGCTCGTACGTATAAACCAAATCCCACCAATCATCACCTATCACTTCGCCCGCACTGCCGCGCGCTAGTGTCACATCGGTAGCTGTTTCAATCGTCCAGCCGCTGTTTTTGTCTACCCAAACGAAAGCCCAAGCATGGCCGGACTTGCCGTCCCGATCATCACCAATAACGGAAGTATGGTAACCATCCGCCTGAAGAAATTTGGCAGTCTCGCGCGACATGTCGGAACAGTCGAAAACATTTTCCATATACGGCTGGCTGTAAGTATGTCCGTCAAGTAACTTTTGAATTTCACTTGGATTGACTTTTTTCGAGTACGGCTTAGCCGCCATAGGATCAGACAAAATAATCGTTATCGGGCTAGCCGCCTGAAAAGGCTGAATCAGTTTTACGCCGAACGCCAGCGCCAAAGTAGCCGAGACAAGGAAATAACAGACCGTTAGCATTATTAGCAGACTGATATATTTAATTATTTTCGTCTTCGTGAATGTCATTATTTACCAACAACGAAAGAGGCGCTAACCGTTAAATGAAATGATTATTACGGCCAATATAAATATAGCGACGATAATGATTAATAGTTCAAGAAGCGTAAAACCATGTTGTTTGTTAATTAGCTTTTGCATACGACCCTCACCTTTTATACCTATATGATAGCATTAATCAGGTAGCTTGCCTTTAATTTTCTTGATATACTTAAGCATTATAAGGAGCATTGCTATAGCCATGATTAAAAAGAGTGTGATTTGGGCAGGTCATACCAGACGTGTGCCGGGTTACAGCAGCTCACGTTTTATCCCGCTGTGTTTTATCAGCGTAGTTTTGTTAGCTTTCGTAATGCCTGTATACGCTGGTGCTACTACCGTAATTTCCCAAAGCTACTCAACTAGCGACGAGTTGTCGCTCGGCTCAATCGTTAGCCTGGAAGACAATTATTCCGACCAGGTTGTCGCCGCGACCAGCAGCAACACCGAAAATTTATTAGGGGTTGTCATTGACGCCGGCGATTCGCTGCTGTCACTAACCAACAGCAAAGGTAATCAAGTGCAGATCGCAACCAGCGGAACCGTACAAGTACTAGTCTCTGATATCAACGGCACCGTTTCATCTGGCGACAATATTACGGCATCACCAATCAGCGGCGTAGGCATGAAGGCTACGACTAACGCCAAAATTATCGGCATCGCCCAAGGTGACCTAAATACCGGTAACGGCAGCCAACAATCTTATACCGACAAAAACGGCACTAAACACACCGTATTCATGGGACAAATCCCGCTTCTAGTCAGCGTGTCTTCCTATTTCAAGGAACCTGACAAGACGTTGGTTCCTCAAGCAATACAAAATCTGGCCAACGCTCTTGCCGGCAGACAAGTCAGTACTTTGCCGATTCTTATCAGTTCGGCGATTTTCATCGTTACTCTAATCGTCGTAGTCAGCATAATTTACTCCATGATTCGCAGCAGTATTATTTCGGTCGGCCGCAACCCGATGTCGCAATCGGCCATCTATCGCAATTTGATCCAATTGTCGGCACTAGTGTTGGTTATTCTATCCGTCAGTATGATGTCAATTTATTTGGTATTAACGAGGATGTGAAGTAATGGACCTAACGTTATTACAAATATTTCTGCTGGTCAACGTATTCTTTATCGGGATGCTTACTGTCATTGCTATTCAGCATGCCTTTGCTCACTTCAAACCGCGCACGCATGATGCCGAAAAGGCCCAGACGCAGGCCGCCGCTCACTTGCCCGCCGATGTCAAAGATAAGTTACTTCGCACATCACAAGCTAATTTTCAAGCCATACTGGACGATTCCGCCGCCGAACTAGAACGCGATTTAAAAACAACTACCGCCCGATTAAACAAACACCTTGAAAGATTGGGGCTAGAAATAGTCGGCGACGAGACGAAACGATATCGCATGGAGCTTGACAATTTGCGCACTCAAGGCGAAGCGGCTATTAACCAGGCCCAGATCGAATTTACATCAATCATCAAGAACGAAATGCAACATTACCGAACCAGCCTTGAAAGTTTACGCAATAAATCAGAGACGACCATCGGCGAGGCGCAGGCCGAGATAACCGAAACTATCAAGAACGAGTCTCAACATTACCGCGATAGTATCGAAGGCTTATGCAGCCAAACCGAAGCTGCAATCAACCAAGCGGCTTCGGATATAACCGGGACGATAAAGAACGAGACTAAGCGCTACAGCAGTGGTCTTGAAACTATGTACAGCCAAGCCGAGACTGCTATCCAAGGGGCCCAGGCCGAGATAACCGGAACCGTCAAAAACGAGACTCAGCGCTACAGCGCCAGTATTGACGGAATGTACAACCAGATCGAAAATGCGATTAAAGGCGCTCAAGCCGAAATAACCGGGCATCAAGCCGAAATCAATGCCAAATTAGCCAGCATTGAGGCCGAACTGATACCAAAACTAACCAAAGAAATAGCCTCGGAAAAGCAGCGCCTAGTCCAACAGATTGATACCAAGTTAGCTGACGCCATGGCTTCCTTCCTGATGGAAACTTTGCAGCACAACATCGATTTGGGCGCTCAAAATGACTATCTGATCAGCATGCTTGAAGAACATAAAGCCGAATTCACCGGAGAAGTCACCAATGAAGTATAGGATACCGGCTAGTGTAGCTTCCTCCCGGGATTTAAAGGACCTGATACTAGAGATACGTGAATACGCCTCTTGGTACGAACATGAGTCCGTCAAAAAACGAATGGATGTCGAACACATATCGGAACAACCGACGTTGTCTCCATCGGCAATAGAATTGATTCACGAATGGAGCGCCAGCAAATCCATCAGCATGCAAAGTTTGGATAACCTAATCAAAGCCTTGCAAGAATATGTCGACACCGCACCGACGATAACTTTAACATTAGCAGCGCCGCCAACGGGAACCGTCAAAGCCAACTTAGTAAATTGGTGCCGCGAAAACATCGCTCCGAACATACTGGTGACTTTCAAATTCAACGCCACCATACTTGGCGGCATGGTCGTGCACTATGGCAGCCGCGTCTTTGATTGGTCGTTCAGGCGTCAGCTCTTAGCCTCGCGCCAAAAATTCCCAGAGGTATTGCGCCGTGTTTGACAACCAGACCTTCCAAAAGTTAGTCGAAGCTGACAACCTGACCGGCGAGGTAGTCGCTGTCAATAGTTTCATCGTCGAAGTCAAAGGTCTCGAAGGTGTATGCCTCGGCGCTAAAGTACTGTTCGAAGACGGACAGGCCGGCATAGTTCGCGAAGCTTACGGCGACAGAGTTATTTTGTTTAATATCGATTCCGAAAAAATAGCGCTCGGCACTTTGGCGGTCGTCGAAAACGACATGTTAAACGTGCCTGTCGGCAAGAGCCTGATCGGCCGCGTCGTTACGCCGATGGGTAAACCGCTTGACGGCAAAGGCGCCATCAGGGCAACTGCGACGTCCGGCATTTTTAACCCCGCTCCCGGCATCATGGCTCGCAGCGTCCTAAACGAACAGCTTGAAAGCGGCGTCACTGCCGTCGATAGTTTTTTCCCTATCGTACTTGGTCAGCGTATCGCTATCCTAGGCGACAGTAAGTCAGGTAAGAGTACGTTTTTAAGTCAATTAAGTGCTAATCAAAAGGGCACTAACCGGATTGTCGTGTTCGTTCTTATCGGCAAACGCAAGGCAGACATCGAAATGTTGCTTTCTGGGCTAAGAGCTTCCGGCGCTATAGACCACACCATCGTAGTGCTGGCCGACATATTTGATTCCCTGCCGCAATCTTATTTGGCTCCATACGCAGCCTGTGCTATGGCCGAACATCTGTGGCATGAAGGCGAAGACGTAATTATTATCTATGACGATTTAACCAGCCATGCCGAAGCTTACCGACAATTGTCATTACTTCAGGAAGTTGACCCGGGCCGCGACTCATACCCAGGCGATATGTTTTATGCTCACTCCAGCCTATTGGAGCGGGCCGGTAAGTTGTTGGACGGCGGCAAAACGCTAACTTCCCTGCCGGTAGTATTAACACCAAGCGACGATATCACGGCCTATCTTCCGACCAACATCATGTCAATCACCGACGGACAGATAGTCTTTGACTTGGGAGTATTTCGTCAAGGAATCAGGCCAGCCGTTAACGCCGGTCTGTCGGTTTCGCGCGTCGGCGGCCAAGCTCAGACCGTCCGTCAAAAAAAGCTCTCGACTACCCTATTTAAGACGCTTGCTAGGTATCACCAAGCCGAAGAACTATCACACTTTAGCTCTCAACTTTCCAAAGAGACCAGCGCCGACCTGCTAATCGGCAAGTATATTTATCAAGTCCTCCAGCAGCCGCCCCAAGAACTTCATAACCTGGTCGAACAACAACTTATGCTCGAAACTGTATTGCTAAGCGGCAGCGAAACCAAAATCGACGTCGATGGATTAAAAGAATCCGCCAAAAAGTACGGTTCACAAGTGGAAAATGACAAAGACTTTGATTTATTAGAAGCCGATCTGTTTAAAAAACATTCGATTCAGACTACGACCGAACAAGTGAACCCTAAACAAGCCGAGACGCCGGCTGGGCCCGAGAAGGACGAACATGAGAAGAGCTAGCGCAATCAAACAAGAGGTCGAGCAGATCGACACGGTCCAAGATTTGACTTGGGTCTTTGAGAGCATCGCCAGCAATCAGGTAGCCAAGGTCAAAAACAAAGTCGAGCTTTCAAAGCGGTTCTTCCAATTGCTTTGGAAGCGATACAGCTCCATCCGAGTCGATGCGAACTCCCGTATCGCCAACCGCGAGACTGACGACAGCAATACGAAAACAGCTTTTATCATCATCTCTTCCGAAGCCAGTCTTAGCGGCGACATCGATCAGCGCTTGATCGAAACTATGCAACAAGACTACAACAAAGAAACGACCGACATTATCGTACTCGGTTCGCACGGCGCCAATCAATTGACGCAGCAAAATATCCCCTTTATCCGTTTTTTCCAAGTACCGGAATCCGATCACTACATTGACGTCAGCCCAGTTATCGAAGCGATTAAACCCTACTCGAAAACAATCGTTTACTACGAGGAATATGTATCATTGGGAGTACAGGAAATCAAATCCATCGACCTGATTTCAAGCCTAAAGGCAATGAGTGAAAACGCTGAAGAAGACGTAATAACTACCGAAGACACTATCTTTGAACCTTCACTTGACGAAATCGCTGACCAGATGGAGATGACCATGATGACGCTAGCACTCAGTCAAGCTATCCTGGAATCAAGCTTGGCACAGGCCGCCAGCCGCTTCAATGCTATGGCTGTCGCTAAAAAACGGGCCGGCGAACTACTAAGTGACTACAGACTTGAATTTCACCGAGCCAAGCGTTCCGAGAGCGACCGCCGCATGCGCGAAGTTCTGATCAGTCTCAAAGAAAAACGAAAACGTCTGGGAGTGCATAGATGAAAAGTACGGATACGATAAATTTAGAGACGAAAATCGGCGTCATCCAGTCGCTGCGCGGCCTTATGGTAGAGGTTCAAATCATCGGCGAATGGCCGGAGGTCAAAGAGCTTCTGACCGTCGAGGGTCATCCCGAAGTATTTTTGGAAGTCAGTTTTTTTAAAACCAATTCGGCCGTCTGTATCAATCTGACCAATAGTCAAGTTTTACGCTGCGGACAAAAAGTAATGCGCAGCAAATCAAAGATTACTGTCCCGGTCGGCCCGAATACATTAGGAAGGGTCTTCAACGCTCTGGGCGAACCGCTTGACGACGGCGCACCGATAACCGAAAACCGGCGCGCCATCAGCGAGCCGTCGGGCACGAAAAGTTACCGCAACAGTGACAAGATGGAATTACTCGAAACCGGCATCAAAGTCATCGATTTCTTGACGCCTTTCGTCAAAGGTCGCAAAATTGGCATCGTCGGCGGTGCCGGTGTCGGTAAGACGGTTCTTACCATGGAAATGATTCATAATATCACCAGCCAGGCGAAAGGCCTTTCGATTTACTGCGGCGTCGGAGAGCGTATCCGTGAAGGTAACGAATTATATCAGACCCTCAAAGACACTGACGTTTTAAAAAGCACTGTCATGTTCTTTGGACAGATGGACTCGACACCCGCCATCCGCTCCATGGTCGGCCAAGCTGCGGCCACCAGCGCCGAGTATTTCAGAGACGAAGAAGGCCGCGACATACTGTTTTTCGTAGACAACATCTATCGACATATCCAAGCTTTGACTGAGTTGTCGACCAACTTAGGGCTTATTCCGTCCGAGGGTGGCTACGCGCCGACGGTATTCTCAGAGCTAAGGCGCTTGCAGGACCGTCTAAGTTCGACCGAAAAGGGGTCGATCACTTCCGTCCAGGCCGTCTACATCCCGGCTGACGATCTTTCCGACCCGGCCGTGCAAGCAATCTCCCAACAGTTGGATTCGGTTTTGGTGTTATCGCGTTCCGTCGCCGAGACCGGCATCAGGCCGGCAGTCGATCTGCTAAAAACCACTTCTTCGCTGCTTACGCCTCAAATTGTCGGCGACAGGCACTACCAGCTAGCAGGCAAGGTACAAGCCATCATGCAAAAATATGACTCGCTCAAAAACATCATTGCCATCATCGGTGAAGGCGAATTGTCACCTGCCGATCGCGCTGACTATCAAAACGCCAAAAAACTGATCGAATTCTTTTCGCAAGATTTCTCCGTCGCCGAAAAATTCAACGGCCGCCCAGGCGAGTATTTCTCTATCGACCAGACGTTGGACGGCATCGAAGCGATCCTTGCCGGCAAGCAGCCAAAAGGCGCAGACGGACAAACACCGACGGAAAAATCAGATGAAACAGCCGACTAATACAGAACAACTTAGCATCATCGCTCGCGCTCCATTCAATATATATTACGAAGGGGCCGCTAAGTCATTGTCCGCAAGCAATAAGGTCGGTCAGTTTGATATTTTGCCGGGTCACGCCGATTTTTTTTCAATCCTTAGCCCGGGAGAAGTAATAATAGACACGTTGTCCGAACCGATCAGCTTCAATATCAATAACGGCATCGTTACCGTTCGAGATAACGAAGTATTACTTTTCGTTAATATCTGAATTATTGCATTACTATATAATCAAAGGCATAACCGGCCGGTGAAAGCGCATTACCGACGCCTATATTGAAGCCGCTTGAAGTACGATTTACATATATACTGCCGGCACTACGGCCAACCGAAGTAATAATCACGTGAGGCGTGCTGCCATATTGGTTAACGAACGTCACGTTGGCCAATATACCATTGCCGGCACCTACGCCGGTATTGACGGCTATTGTTCCCGATGCGTCATTACCACTGATAGATACCGTCCCGTATGAACCGACGGCCGAACCGGCCGATACACTAGGCGCCGAACCGCGCGTAATGAAATGGCCGCCAATCGTCAAAGTATTGGTTTGGAATGATCCGATTGACAAGGTGCCACCAACCGACAGATTACCTGATACATTCAAACTGCTGTTTACGGTAAGTAACTGGTTGATAGTGACGGCTCCCTGTAAACGCGTCAGCCCAGCAACCGTCAAATCTTCGCGTGTGTTCAAATTCGATACCGTAGCGTCACCATTCACATTCAACTGACTGACCGAAGTGCTGCCAGCGTCCAACTTCGTCAGGCTGGCGTCGGTACCGACCAGTTTACCGTTAAAATTAGTCTGACCGCCGATACTGACATCGCCGCCAATCGTAACTTCGTTTTTAAAGGTCGATTTTGGATTGACGATAAGCTCGGTGTCTGCGCTGCTGGTCGTATTTCGGCTGACACCTAACGAATCAAGCACGGATGAACTGATCGTAACCTCTGCCTGATTCGATTTGGAATCGGTCTGCGTTTGGCTTCTCATGAAGAAGACAATGACACCGGCATTCACCGCCAGTATCATGACAACGACCGCAACGCCAATAAAAGTAGCCTTATGACTGGGGCGGTACGAGCCGCGCCGCCAGCGCAAATTGGCCTTTGGTCTCGCTGCGGCCACCGTGGGCTTGTCAATCGACATTTCACCGTCGGCTTGAGGTTTCAGCACTTCCGGATCTGGCGGTTCAATTTTTGGCTCTGAATCTGGTCGACTATCCATTTCCTACCTTTACTACTTCTGTACAAGTATAACGCTTAACCTTATCACAGGCAACTTGCATCGGCATAAGTGCCGCTTGCTTGCAAATTTATCTTGTATCGTCAACAATAGTAGTTATGGTTAAGAGGTTAGCGGGATTAATTGTATGGGCGTTCCTTGTTTTTGGCGTACATATAATATGCCAATCAACTGTCGTGGGTGCTGACACGCTCCAATCCGAACACTACCAACTTGACGAGAGCGCCATCGGCACCAGTAACTTGAACCAGTCCAGCTCTACCAACTATCAGTCTACCGACGCGACCGGTTTTTTTGTTATCGGCAATGCCGCTTCCGCGAATTATCAAATCGACGTCGGTACCAAAACAACCAATGACCCGACACTAGCATTCAGTGTCAATACTTCGAACGCCGATTTTGGCGTATTTTCGGCAAGCAGCGCCTCAGTCACGACTGCCAGTTTTTCCGTCTCTAATTACACCAGCTACGGATATGTCGTGCAGATATTTGGCAATCCGCCCAATTATGCTGGGCATACTATTAGCGCCATGGCAGAAACTAGTAATTCGCAAGCAGGTACAGAGCAATTCGGCATAAATCTAGTGGCCAACACCCAGCCTTATTCCTTTGGGGCAAATCCCGATAACGGGTCGTTCGGCTTTGGAACGGTATCGGCCAACTATTCGACGCCTAATCAATACCGTTACGTCAGCGGCGAAACTATTGCTTCGGCGCCAAAAAGTTCCGGTGTTACGACTTATACTATCAGCTACCTAGTCAATGTCACCAACCTAATTCCGGGCGGACGATATTACAGCGACCAAACCATAATAATAACTGGTACTTACTGACTTTTCCACACCCCCTAAATTTCGTTAAAAAACCTGTTGACATGGCATATTGCTAATGATAATCTTATCTTATACACCTATCAAAACAAAAAGGCTAATATCAAAAATATGAAAACCACCAAAGTGCATGCCCTGACTAGATTATTGAGCATTGCGACGATATTCGCGGTTTTGTTGCTTCAGGTTTTCCCAATCGATATGGCGTCAGCCGCTCAGATTACCGTACGCAAGTTAGAACTTCGAGCTATCGACAGCTCTAGCGACGGCGGTTCGATGGTCGGTGGTACTGTCGATCACTTCTTTTCGTTCACATTACCTGGCGGTAGTAACGTCGGATCAATCGAATTCAAGTATTGTACCGATGCAGCGGGCGTACCCGATCCTGATACTTGTACTATGCCAACCGATCTAGACACTACTTCGGCCGCTCTTGGCTCGGAAAGCGGTGCTACCGGCTTTTCTATAAACAACACAACTAATGGCACTCCATATTTAACCCGTACGCCAGCAAACGTTCCGGCAAACACTCCGGTTACTTATCGGTTAGATGATATCGACAACCCTAGCACCGTCGGAACCTTCTATGTCCGCATTTCAACCTGGGCGGAAGCTACTCCCGGAACCACTAAAATTGATTCGGGCGTAGTGGCTGCTAGTACCGCTGAGCAGATTGATTTAACCGGCATCATGCCTGAATCGCTAGTCTTTTGTGTCGGTGCTACAGTGAGTACAACCGGCGGAGTGCCAGACTGTACGACCGCAACTGCCGGGGACGTGTCTTTCAACCAATTATTCTCGCCGACCGCAACTGCTAGCGCTACATCGCAAATGGCGGCCTCGACCAACGCTGGTACAGGTTATGTCATCAGTGTCAACGGTCCGACCCTTACGTCAGGCGCGAACACTATAGACGCGATGACCGCACAAGGAGCTCCAGTGCTTGGTACCAGCCAATTCGGTATGAACCTGAAGTTAAATACCACTCCGGCCGTAGGTGCTGAAGTTGATCCGGTGTCCGATGCGACCGATTGGAAAGGTCAAGCCGTAACCGGTTACGAAATAGCTGATCAGTACAAATTTAATACCGGTGATACCGTGGCTGACAGTGCGAACGGCGGAGCCGGCGCTACCAACGCCCAAATATTCACTTCATCCTACATCGTAAACGTCGAAGGTAAGCAAGCCGCCGGTACTTACGTATCCACGCTCACCTACATCTGCACAGCGACATTCTAAAAACCCGTGGAAAAGTCCTAATTATTCCGTTGACGGCTCTTTGAAGCTTATGTTACAATTCTCACATAAGTGTGAGGGGTTTCATGACTGCGAGAGCAAGGGACATATTATTCAGGCTATCACTGTGTGTTGTCTTATTAGCGGCCACGATTATTCCTATATTCCAGGCAAAATCGGCCTATGCGGCACAGCTGACCACCCGTACATTAACTCTTGAGGCCGGCGCGACCGACGGCGGTTCCAAACCAGGCGGCGTTGTCAAACATTATTTTAGCTTTACTATTCCTACCGGCGGTAACGTTGGGTCAATCGAATTCAAATACTGCATGATTTCGGTCGGTACTTGCGACATGCCGACCGGTTTAGTCACCACATCGGCTACACTGGACAACGAAACCGGTGCCACCGGTTTTACGATGGTCAACACCACTAACGGCAGCCCTTATATTACCCGTACGGCCGCAAATGTTCTTGCCAGTACGGCAGTAACCTATCGATTAGGCACGATAACTAACCCGACCACGACCAACCAATCGTTTTTTGTCCGCATAACCACCTATACGGCCGCCAATCTGGGCGGCAGCGCAGTCGATACCGGTTCGGTTACCGCCAGTACCGCTACGCAAATCGTACTCACGGGCATCATGCCTGAGTCGATTATATTCTGTACTGGGGCTACGGTTGAAGAAACCGGTGGAGTACCGGACTGTAGTACCGCATCCGCCGGCACGATTAGTTTTAATCAGTTGTTCTCTCCTAGCGACACTGCTACCGCTACATCACAGATGGCCGCATCGACCAACAGCGTAACCGGCTATACTATAACGGTAAATGGTCCGACTTTGACGTCGGGTGCTAACACGATAACAGCCATGAGTAGCAGCGGACCGGGCGTTCGCGGTACGTCCCAGTTTGGGATGAACTTAAAGGCAAATACTACGGGGACGTCCGACCCAGCTATCGGCACCGAAGTTGATCCCGTGTCCGATGGCACAAACTATAAAGGTGTAGCCGCAACTGGTTATGCTACTGTTGATGAGTTCAAATTTACTACCGGCGACACGGTAGCTACCAGCACGGTCGGCGGCGCCGGACCAACCAACGCCCAGATATATACCGTTTCTTATATTGTCAACGTAGACGGTAAACAGCCCGCCGGTACTTACGTATCCACCCTCACCTATATCTGTACTGCGACCTTCTAAAATATGAAAAAATATTATTCAATTATAATCACCAGCCTAAGCTTCATAGCCATAACCATCGGCTTATTCGCTTCTGTTAATATCGTTTCAGCCCAGTCTTCAACCGACAGCACTGCTGGCCAGGCTCTTGAAATAGCGCCGCCACTTATCAGCCTTAATGCCGACCCCGGGCAAACCGTAACCGCTATGATTAATTTGCGTGACGTTTCGTCTGGCAATCTGGTTGTAACAGGAAAAATTAATGACTTTTTACCTAGCGACACCGAAGGCGGTGTACCGAAGGTTGTTCTGGACGAAGACGAAACTAGTCCCTATTCTTTAAAAAGCTGGGTTAGCCCACTTGAGCAGTTAAACCTAAAATCCAAGCAACTAAAAAGCCTGCCTATCGTAATCAAGGTCCCGACGGACGCTTCACCGGGCGGCTATTACGGAGTAGTTCGCTTTACCTCAGAAGCACCCGACCTGGAAGATACCGGAGTATCACTATCAGCTAGTCTGGGCACACTAATATTCTTGAGGGTTAACGGTGAGGCCAAAGAGAATCTAGTAATTAAGAGTTTCTATATCAGCAAGAATGGTGGCAAGGGTACCCTGTTCGAATCAGCTCCTCTGCAGTTCAACGAGACTTTTGAAAACACAGGTAATCTTTTCGAACAGCCGGTCGGTCAAATTACTATCACCGACATGTTCAACAAGAAAGTTGCGACCGTAAACGTGAACCTGGAACAAAAGTACGTCCTGTCGTCCAGCAAAAGAGATTTCAACCAAACGCTCGATAGCGCGACTATCGGCAACATGATAATGTTTGGAAAATACCGTGCTGACTTGCGAGTCAATTACAGCGACAGCGGTAAAGTATTGAATCAGAGCATCACCTTTTGGGTAATCCCCTACACTCTGATAGCCCTGGCTATCATCGCGATCGTAGGCGGCTTCTTTGCCTTGCGATATGCAATCGTACGCTACAATCAGTACATCGTCAGCCGATCAAGCGGCAGACATCGACGCCGATAATAACCTTAGTCACCTTCCTGCAATGCACATGACGCGCATGGTATAATATAGTTTATGTTAAATTGGCTAAAATTAAGTCAACGCAGCCACAGCGGCCGTTTACGTCCGCATGAACATACTTCTTACCTTCCGCTTGGTCTAACACTACTGGTAGTAGGAGTCGTCCTTTCCGCCTACACCGCCTATGCCGCCACGCCTTACGACGGCCCGGATTCAAAATCGTTGAGCTTAAGTGGTATTATGCCTGGTTCGGCGCCTACAACCGCCGCTGTCATCAAGTCACCTACCAACCAACAACACTTCAGTACTATACCGGTCGAGGTTTCAGGAACCTGCCCGGAAAGTACATTAATTGAAATCTTTAAAAATGATATTTTTGCCGGCTCGACGCTTTGTTCTGATGCTGGCATTTTTTCTCTTGATATAGACCTTATGAACGGCAAAAACGTTCTTTATGCTAAAGTATTTGACGCACTGAACCAGTCCGGTCCGGATTCTAATTCCGTGACCGTATATTATGACGCCTTGCCGGCGCAATCCAGCCCGCTAACTTCGAATGCCAATAACACTCAGCTATTACTAAACACTGACGCGGTTTACCGCGGAATCTTTCCGAAACAAGAACTAAAGATGCCGATCGACATCATGGGCGGCAGCTCGCCGTACGCCATAAACATACAATGGGGCGATTCGACTAACAAAGTCATACCGCGCAGCAACAGCGGCAGCTTCACAGCAAGTCACACGTACAACAAGGCTGGCACATATCAAATCACCATTCAAGCCACCGATGCAGCCGGTAACGTTGCGTTTTTGACCGTCACCGCCATAGTTAACGGACAACCAAGCGTAGCAACGACGGTCGATGATAAACCTACTTCATCTACGACTAGCAAACTGCTGTTCTTATGGCCCCTATACACCGCCGCAGCCGCAGTCGTGACAAGCTTCTACCTGGGTGAACAACGCGAAAAGCATATCCTGCGCAAACACGGTCTGCTGCTTGATACTCCAATTCAATAAAATAACTCTACACTACTACTGTTAATTTGCTCTTGCAAAATTATTTTATAACGTTTATGATAAAAACAGATAAAAGATTGTGTGAGGCAACGGCTTTTATTGCAAACAAAAAAAATATACAAAAATAAAATACATAAACAAACATGTATTTAGGTGCAATTAAAACAAAAATGTATTCGATTGCAAAAAAAATAAGCCGCACGGTTTCTATTTGCGTCCTTTTATTGGGCGTTTTTGTCGTTTCCTTCGCTCTGATGGCCGAACCCGCCAAAGCCGTGACCGGCATAAACCAGCAATTAAATTTTCAAGGCCGTCTATTCAACTCACAGGGGGCTGCCGTTCCGGACGGTTACTACAACGTCGAGTTTAAAATTTACCAAGACGG
>CAZEGB010000013.1:0-19209 GCA_964511655.1 uncultured Saccharimonas sp. (SeqCode)
GCTGAGGCTATGGCGCGCGCGAAAATGCAACTCACCGAAGCCGCTGCTCCGCTCGTGGCACAGGCTGAAACATCGCCACTCTCGCTGCTTAACGAGTTGGTTAGCAAGCCCGTGCTTGAACCGCACGCCACTACTAATGAGGGCAAGAACCGTATCGTTTCACAGGCATTGATTGAGCGTGAGCCAAGGCTTTTGAAAAAGGTAAAACTCAATACCATCGTAGAAGTCGGCACGTTCATCTCGAAGGTCTATCCAAGTATCTTCAAACCGCTTGTGAAAGCTATCAAAAGATAGTAGAGTATTACATTGTCTCAGCCTGGTTATCGTTGTGAACACTTCTTGATTAGCGAGCTTATTAGCCCTGCTACATTCCGTAAATACGGCCAGCGTGCTTGGGACAAAATGGACTGGCGGTTGCTTACTACACTCGATGCAGTTCGTGACCGCTTCGGTCCTACAGTAATAAATAATTGGCTTTGGGGTGGATCATTCAAATATCGTGGGTTAAGGGCTGATGTTGATTTTCGTGAATTGAAAAGACAAGGTATCTATCTTCCAAATTCTCAGCATGTTTTCGGACGTGCTGCTGATATGCACTTCAAAGATGTATCAGTTGAATATGCAAGAGAATACATCTTAAGTCATCCAAAAGAGTTCCCTTATGTCAAGGGTATTGAAATAGCACCTTGGCTTCATCTTGATGTTAGAGACAGTAGCAAAGTCATAGTGTTCGGGAGATAGAATGTCTGGTTGGATACAGAAGGCTGCTGACAAGATGGCAAAGAAAGGCACTATCGGTGCGTTTACAGCGCAAGCTAAGCGAGCCGGATATAAAAGTCCAATGTCTTATGCGAGGCACGTAATGGCTAATAAAGAAAGATACGATACCAAGACGATTAGGCGAGCCGCCTTTGCGCTTAACGCCAATAAAGGAAAGTGATTTTGGAAGCAAGTCCCAGAGCTACCTTACAGAAACTTGATACTGCTCAAGCCCAGAAGATGTGGCTAAAGATATACAGTTACGAATGTGGTTTTTATACAAACTGGCTTGAGTCATGTAAAGATAATCGACGTTTCTATTATGGCATCCAGAGTACTGATGAAGAGCGTGAGGTTATCGCCAATAGAGGCCAATATGAGATAAATATAAACAAGATCCGCAAATCAATGCGTGGGATTGTTGGCCACATGGCTGCTGCTGTACCTCAATATAAGTTAACTCCATTGAGTGATAATGATTTTTATACCGCATCTATTGGTGAGAGAGTCATTAAGTGGGCCTGGGCAAACTCCAATGGCATTCACACAATGCGAGCCTTTGTTAAAAATGCTGCTGTTGATAACGTCTCTTACTTCTACGTCTATGTCGATAACAAGGGTATGATAAAGTTTAAGACCTTGGCTTTTAATGAGGTTATTCCAGACCCTACGTCTACCGATCCCTTGTATCGTGACGCAGAGATGTTAATGATTAGGCGTGAGGTTTCTGTATCGTATGTAAAGAAGTACTATGATATCCCAGACATTGAATTGACAAAGCTTCAGTTTGAATATTCTGGAAGTTACTATGGTGGTGGAGTAGATGATGACAACTCATATTCTACATCATTTGATGGGTTTCTTGAAAAGATAGCGTCCCCTGATAGCGAGATCGTTCGCATCTATGAGATCTTTAGTAAAGACCCTTATACTGACAATGAAGGCAACAAGCGGGATAGGATAATCAAGCGCACAGTGCTTGGCTTTTCCCATGTCTATGAAGAGATACTTGATGAGCGCATTAGTGAGTATCCGATCATTCCAGGCTATGTAGATAAGGCTGAGAACCCTTATCCACGTGGCGAGGTCCACTTCATCAAAGAGCTTCAAAGGTTCATTAATAAGTGTTATGGCGTGACCTTGCTTAATGCCCAGTTGATGTCTAATCCCAAGATATTTCTAAGGGAAACAGATATCCCAAACAATAACATGGAGGAGTTCCAAAATAACTTCTCCGCTCCTGGTAGTGTTAGCATCATAACCGCTGGAGCAGAGGCTCCAATTGTAATCCAAGGTCAGCCTCTTAATGCCGCTTTCTTTACGCTATATCAAGACGCTAAGTTGGAGATGGAATACAACACAATCCCCAACGCGCTACTTGGAATGAATGACAGTGAGAAAGCTTATCAGCCAAGTGTAATGCTTGACATGAAGCAAACCGTAATGGACAGCTTCAAAGATTTCATGTCTGTCATTGAGATGGCCACCTCCCAACTTGGTCTGGTTGTATTACAATACTCAAGAGCTTACTTACCAGAAAATAAGATCTTACGCATCGTTGGTATGGAAGACATTGTAATGAATCAACGTCAAGAAATTGATGTCAATGATGAACAGAGTGTTGGCAAGTGGATTCAGTATCAGAGACAACGCAATGTTCCAGACGAGGCAATAGAGGAACGTCTTGCCGAAATGAAGATTAGTGATGATAAACAGAAAGCACTTATCTACTTCATTAATGAGCCTGACTTCGAGAGCTATGACGTTACTGTTGTTCCCGGCTCATATACTCCTACCTATGAGATGTCAATGTTTAGGATAATGATGGAACTTGCCCAGATAGGATCCGTCGATCCCAGTGTTCCGCTTGAGTATCTGCCTACCGAAAACAGAAAAGAACTTGTTGAGAGATTTGATACAATCAAGAGGCTTACACAGCAAGTGGATCAACTTGAACAGAAGATCAAGGATACCGAGAATATTGTTAAGAGTCAGCAACGCCAGCTTATTAACTCAGAGGTTGCCATTGGCACTTCAGAGAATCTTGCCAAGATAGAAAAAGAAGCTACGATGTCTCGGATTAAGAGCTATCTTAATAAGCATCAGGATAGACTGAATAGTAAAGAGGCGAGACAAAATCTTGAGAACGAGATTAGAAAGATACTGAATGATGTCGAGCTTGAAGCAGAAAAACAAAAAGTCAAGATGAAAGAAACAGGATATGTTCCTCTCAGACCATTTGATAGTTATGAAGACTAACAAATATTACTTGACAGAAAGCAACATAAAAAACAAGTTAGATTGGAGTTAGAAATGAACGAGTTTAAAAGTCCGAATGAGATTGGTACTGTCCCTAATCAAGGGCGGTCAATAGACATTAGCCAGAGTTTGTATTCTGGAGATTATTCTTTTGGGAGTGATATGTTTACTCCTGACATCCAAAGTACAATTATAGACCATCATTTCAATGGAGGCGATTCAGTTCACTCCTTGATCGGTCAACGCATAAATCAACTTAGTCAGGAACGTCAGCAACAAAATCAGCAGCCAGCGATTGCACCTGAAGAGTTGGAGAATTTGAGGCGCTTGCAAGACTTCATGAAGACTCCCCAATTCACCGCTGCTTTAGCTCAAGTAATGAGTAGTGACACTCCTATTCAACCTACGTCTGTACAGGGACCACAAACACCAATAGATCAGCCGATTGTAGGAATGGAAAGGTCAACCGATCCATTCGCTGATCTTTTTTCGCATGATACTCAGGAACAGCAACCGCCGCAGGTGGCAGAGCCTCAACGTCAAAATCAACCGAGTGAACAGCAGGCGTATGAAGAAATGATCGGATTGTGTGCACGCAACAGTGTTAATCCTCAAGACTTTGTGTCATTCATGCAAAGCCTTACGCAGGAGGACATGATGCTTCTGTACAAAGAATTCCAGACAGCCAGTAGGGAAGCGCAACAACAAGTTCAAGTATCGCAAGCGCAGCAGCAACAGCAGCCGCCGAGTTCGATCCAGAACATCCCTGTCCAGGGGCCAACGCCTTCCTCGCCTGGCTATCAGCAACCAAAAAGAAATCCCTTATGGGACTAATAAATATATTAACACGAGGATAAAATGCCAAACGAAACTAAATACACTGGTAACTATATTGGTAAAACCCTGAATGACATTGGCCTGACTCAGCAGCTTGAAACAACTGCATCCGCCGGGATCAATTCCAAGACTATTCTAGGTGTAGCAGACAAATACCAGATCGACCTTTATGGATCGCTTCAGACGCATCGTCCTGAAGAAACACCGATGCTTACGATCATGGAGTCAATGGGCTCCGAGAGTGTAAACGCCCCCTATTTCATCTGGACAGATGAATATACTGGTAACAGTTGGTGGGATATTAACTTCGATAATCTCCGGTTACGCAATAGTGTCGGCGGAAGTGCTACTATTTCTCCTAGCATGTCTGGATTTACAGCTAGCTATAACTCTAATACTTTGTCCATGACAATGACCAACACTAGCTATACCGGAGGCCAGATCAAGATCACCCCTATAAGCACTATTGGTGTCGCCAATATTAATACCGTTGATGATGATGGGTTCGGGAATGATGATGGGGTCGGAAAAATGACCTTATTCGCTAACAACTTCATGTATGGGCAAGCCTTTGTACCTACCAACGGTCAGACCGGCAAAGTCATGTTCGCTATTCTTGAAGAGGATAGCAATACTGTTGGTCAGATGGTCGTTACTTGGAATAAGATCCGCAATCTCTTGGTCAATCTTGGATATACGGAAATAAATTACAAAAATACATCTAGTGATACTACACATGAGGCCGGGACAGTCTTGCGCTGTCATTCCACTTCTAACCAAGTATTTACGGCTACACTTCCAGCTTATATGGTGTTCCCCAACATTAGCTTCAACATTGATGACACCATCTACAAAGAAGAACAAGTTCTAGCCAGAGTTAATTCTGTGGCCTATACGTCTATTGGTGGCTATAATGGCGGCACTAATACCGGGACTATGGGCTTGGTGTTCACAATCGATTTCAATGATTGCAACGCTCAGCCTGGGTCACTCGGAGCTTATGCTACTGGTCAGAGTTCTAACTATGATAGTGTTATGATCGGTCAGCCATTTATAAAAGGGACACCTGCTGCCGGGACCGCAGTATTTGGTGATGACGCTAACGATGCTGCTGAATATGCCGGGTCTGTTGGGCGAATGCTCTATATTGGGCAAGCCCAAAACGCTGCCTATCCTATCCCCGAAGGTGACAAATTCAGGGCTGGCGGCAATCTTGCCTTCGGACGTGAGCAGAAAATGAATCTGACTCAAATCTTCGTTTCACCTGCTTACGGTATCACTGGTACACATCAAGCCAGCACGTTTCGCTTTGGCGATGATTTCCAACGTACACGTGACTTCCACTTCACAAACTACAAGAAGTATATGCAGGGGACATTCATGTATGGTACCAAGGGTGAAACCATTGCGACTTCTAACGATGCCGCTTACGGCAACTTCGTTACCGGACAACCTGTACGTGCTACCGGTGGCCTCATGGACTATGCCTTGTTCCCTATCCGCCACATGAAGCATCCTCTAACTAGCTATTCTTGGGCAGATGATGTCAGTAGCGTCACCTCTGTCGGCACATTCATCGACTGGCTTGATCAGTTGGCAGACTCCTTAGCGGCCTTCCGTCAACAGAGTTCCAAGAGTTTGACTCTGCTCTGTTCTCAGGTAATGTGCAACCGGCTTAACCGGCTTGTGCGTGGAGTACTTTCGACCCCTCAGTTGATGGGAGGAACAGTAGTCATGCAACCGGCCTCTGATCTAAGCTTTGGATTGCCTTATTACGAATTCATGTCCAGCGGTGGAGTTATGGTTAAATTCATCCATGATCCTGGAATGGACAATACCCCTTCAATCAACCTTCCTTTCTGGATTTATGGCAAGAGCCAAATAAGTCCTCGTGATCTTCTGATCTCCATTGACCCTAAGAACATTAAGAGGATGGTCCTTCGTCCTGACAAGATCTATGGCAACGTACAAGACATCGGACAAGATGCGTTTATGGAAGCGATTCGTGGCGAGTCTGGCTTTATGCTAAGATTCCCCCAGAATCACGCTGTCATCTACGCTCCTACCGCATAAACGAATAATGGCATGGGCGGTAGTTATGCTGCCGCCCTTGCTCTTTTAGGAGAAAGTATGAAAGAACCTCTGATGTTCTACATTGCCAGAACGGACATAGCTTCGATAAACGTAAAGCTTCCTGATGGCAAGATGCTTGAGTTTGGCACAAAGACATCATATCAGACAACGGATGAAAGTGAGATCCAGTTTCTTACTGGAGTGAAAGGATTAGGTTGTCGCAAATTTACAGACAAAGAATATCGTGGATGGGCTACTGCTAAATATGAGCAGATGCCCCATATCGGACGCACCGACATATCAACAATTGAAGATGTCGAAGCCTATCTGTGGCGTCCAGCCTTTGAAAAGATCATAATAGAGTTCCTAAAAACCAAAGACTATTTAGTAACAAAAAAGAAAACAAAGTCTGACAAGGAGGATAATATGGCCTGCAAACCCAAACCGAAGTCTGCTGTCAAAGTTAAACCCAAGGCATCTGTTGCCAAGAAAGTAAAGAAATAGTCTTGAGAAGTCCGACCACATTAGAAATTAAGCACGGCGTTGTTTGCTGCAATTGCGAACTCAAGGGGAGATGTTACCAGATTAGGGACATTCCGGAGAGCGAGCATTGCAGCAACACGTGCGCTGCATTTACCAATGACTCCATGGGCTATTACTACGACAGTAGGAAAGCCAAAGCGGAGATGGTAAACAAATAGCTAATGCCAGAAACTTGTACTATCCTCAGAAGCAAGCCATATCTTTTGCTTACGAATGGGCAAGCGTTACAGCCCACAAAGATAATAGTAAGTTGTCTGTATCCTTTGCATTTTTGGGGATTGACGATAGACAATGAGCTTGTTGATCTTGGTAGTACAGAATCCGGATGTATCCAAGTGACAGCGACAGGAACCATCATAGCTGTCTACTACGAGTTTTGCAAGGGCAATACATCGTTACCATCTGTCGAATTAATCTTTGGCAGGGCTGTTAACGCATGAGGCTTACAGCCAAGGAACTCATCAAAGATGGCTCGATTGGCACGGTATGCTCTTATGCCATTATTGCGGATATGCGCGTAAACGGCCAAATTGTACTCTCTATGACGTTCAAAAGTTGTACTGATGAAGAGACTCAAGATTTTATTTTGGACTCCAAGAGGGATGGTTATAATTCGTTCTACGGGAAATTCGATATAGGTGCTTGGGACTTTGTTGATATTGTCATTGAGAAAATGTATCATACTCGGATAATCAGTCAGTTCTATCTTAACTCTTGTGGAGAGATAGCAGCTTGACATACGCAAACATTCTAACTGATTTCCCGTTGTTGACAGAGGAACTGCTGAATCAAGCCTTTGAAAGCGTCAAGCGTAAGCTTAGGCTTCCACCTGTTCTTGTATCTGCTACTCTGGTTAATGTCAAGGACCTTGACTTGGTTGGAGTAAACCTTACTATAGACAGTAGAGATGGCTACTATGTCAAAGAAGTAAAAGAAGTAATGTCAGAGACTCCAGTATATGATCACACAGAGCTTGATATAACTGGAGGTCAAAATTATTCATTCTCATTTACCCCTAAGACTCCTACTGGTGAGGTGTTCTACAATAATAACCAAGTCTCAGCAGAGGACGCTATATGTAATATATTATTATATATATACCCAAGCATACGTACAGAGACTATTGATGATGTTACATACAAGATAGTTCCTCAGGGTCTTGTAATGCCTATCGTAGCAAGGGCTATGTATTATTATCATACAAGCCAATATGATATTGCTTCAGCTAATGCTTGGAATGACCTTTGTGTTAAGTTGCTTAACCACTTGTTAACTACAGCCTATAAGCTTATGCCTCATAATTGGTGTAGTGTATCGGAGCTTGAACTATATGGCGTATGATATAAATAAAATGATCCCTGCGATATATCACGAAGACTTTACGAAGAAGTTCACTCAAGTAAATAGAGATACTGTTACGTTCTTTAACGCACTGTCTATTCATAATATCAACTCAGTCCTAACCAAAGACTTTAATATTGATGTAGATGAAGATAATACTGCTGAAGTTAACTATATGTTAACAGCCACAACTGGAGAATCAGAGCCAGTAGATGGAATGATAAAACTTAATCATGTCTTTGTTACCGAAGACAGTAGCGAAGGATATGTATGGACAATATGTGGAAGGCAAGTACGTGTAGAGTTGCTTGAAACTATACAGCTTCTTCTTGCTTGCATTAAGAATAAGGACGCATCAGCTACTTATGGAGTTATTAACCAGCTTAGTATGGATACCAAGAATGTCATTGTAGAGAATGTCGCTACAGTCAGAATTAAACCGGATGAAGCTGGAATTATAACTCCATGGCAGATTTGATCTATAACAATTCTATAAGCCCTGACCTTTGTGATGAGCTATATCCATACGTCGCCTATTCCTATTTGGTAAGTGGCAACACCTTGATATACAAAGTCATTTCAGGAGACATGTATCTCCAGTCATATTATGCCCATGACTCTGGCGAACAAGTGACTGATGTCAATAGATTCCCTTATGGAATTCCAATTAATGAAGTTCACCATTACCGTGATTGTGAAGTGACAATTAAAGATGGCGCGCTTGTATCAGATAAGCGAACTATTATCGCAAATCATTTGTCTGATGATTTATTCATTCTCAAGCCAAAGCCAGTAGAAAGTACGCCAGACATACTTAGTGACTTGCTTTGTTCTACGTACGAAGCGATGAAAGATCAGGACACATCTCAAGCCTTTGTATGTTTACAGGCTTTTCTTCTAATGCATAGGATCGTAACAGAACGCCTGCCCTTGATTGGTGGCACTACGTCAGATATAGGAGTGACTCCTTATGCCCTATAACCCTTCCAAGGTAGGACCATTCTCATCACTTGCCGCCATAGCTCAAGAGAGAAATTCATTCAAGATCTTCGAGGCAACAGAACTAGAGATACCTGCCATTGACTTTGAGCGGCTTGGCATTAATACACTGCATCCAAAAGACAGAACCCTTATTACGAACCTTGTCAGCGCAGACCCTAAAAGTATCATTGGCGAAATCTGGCCAGGACGTGATGTTAACATTACTGAAAATACGTATGATGAAACAACTGCTGATCGCATAGGGATTGCATATAGTCCTACTGTTAATGGCAAAGTATGGATCCATCAGCACGCAATAAGCGCAGAATATCTGGCATTCCCTGAGCCTGAGGAGGCCACCTCTGGTGTCTTATCTGATGGGAATAATCCACTATTTTATGGGTTACCTAGCAAAATTACAATACCACTTGATATAGCTGCTTTTGATGGGCGCGTACTTGATCATCAACACATATATATTCCAATCATTCCCACAATTGGATGTGTAGAATATTGTCGACACTCTGCTAGCGGAGAATATAATAGTGATTATACACTTCACAGTAATGGGTTAGGATTGCTCCATTTTAATCACATGACTCTTTCACCAACTACTCGGACTAACGATGATGCCCCATTAGTCACTACTATGTATAATGAGATCTCAGGTAGCACACTTGTAGTATCCGCCGATACCATGGCTACGGCAAATAGACTTATTGTAGAGACTGACTGGGATGGTGTATCTAAAATTGAATGCTCATTACGTGGCAACGAATATACGGCACAAATAGTAGAGAATCCTACCATTGATCAAGCAAATTCTGATGGAGCATATTTATATCTTTATGATACTAATTCAGGGAATGAATTGGCATATCAAGCAGATAGTAGGACCATCAGCTATTACGACCTTGAAATATCTTCTACTGAAAGTATTCCCGGTTCCAGTGTTTTTGTTACATTCGATATTTTGCCGATAGAACCAGCAGTACAAAACACCGTAACTTGGGGCAGCGTATCATCGGCTAATCTTATAGAAGCCCAGGAAAATGCGATTAATGTTTGTGGATCTCAGTATTTCGTCGCCGTCCCATCTGCTGTTACCGAATATCCAGGGCGGACCATAGATAGTCTAACAATTAAAGAAAATAAACTATTTGTATATGGCGACGTATCGAGAGGAGTTAACGCCATTACAAGCATCAAACAAAAAAAACTCTTTGAGATTGATGGCATCTCTTGTTATGCTGCCCTTATAACAACAGGTGATGATCCAGTTATTGAACTGCAAGGTAAAGAATATATTGAACTTGGCTTTGCTGATGAATCTGGCTATATAAAATTCCCTCAGAATCTTGGACGATTTCTTGAGGCATCGGGTATTTCTGATCTTTCTAATGTAATCTGTCTATCTGCCAAATCCATTGGTGTCGTTTCAGAAGACGAAAAAAACTATCATATCGAACTTATGATAGGCGGTATGACTTTAACTGTATCAGCATCGATTATCTCAGCTAAAAAAGCCTGTCCGTTAATGTATTCCAGTAGCCCCTATATAGCTGACATCAACATTATAACAACCCACATAGTTAGCTATTCTGGCACCAATGTAAATCTTACCTTGGTCGACAACACAATTCCCGCCTATGTGCAAAAAGATATTCCGGATAGATCTACTTACGATTCTGGGACGATAACCACAACACGCAATGAAGATCATTATGTTTCGCCATACAATGTCAAGATAGATAATGCTGAGATATATGTAGGGTCAAATGCCATTGTTAAGCAATCGGCAAGACTAACATATGCGTCAAGCTATGGAGCCTTATTCCCACTTTTTACCGACATAATTTATACTACGGCTCATGCAGAAAAACAGGGTATTGCTGCTGAATATCTCAATGTGCATGCGTTCCCTATTCTATTCCCAATTCACATTACGCTTAAGCCACATTATAAAACCACACAGATACTTACTAAGTATCCGGATACTTATGACTCAGACGGATGTACTTATTTTCATTTACGTGGACTAGTTTTTGATCCAGATGATGAAAGTACATATGCTGGCGGAGATTCCCCTACATATAGCTTTCTTGCCTATTCAAGGCAGCGAGTATTTGGATTTGATTTCGCATCATTAATTAAGATTGGCAGAGAAGAAAATTGGGATCAATTCATCCCTCGTATCGAATGGGCTAATTCAAGGTTCGGGTATTATGATGATGATTCCCCTATGGCCTCCTTAAATCTCCCTATTGGGATTCACGCTAACCTTGGGACAGTACTACTTATATCGACACAAACACTTGACGCGAGAGGGACGCCTGAGCAAGTGATCTATGCGCAGGACGCAATAGGCGCAGAGTTTAGCAGATACTCAACGGTTGTTTGCGATAACGCCATCTCTACTATCAAAGGAAAATATATTTCCAATGATACTGGGATATACCTGCCGTCACTCTTATACCAAATGTCAACAAGCTCTAATAACGAAATCAATATAATTGCCAAAGCTGCTGACGGTTATCATGCAGTTGGACAGAATATCTTTGTCTCTGTTGGTGTTATGTCATATATCTATTTCATCAATAACGAGAACATCCAATTGGCCTATACTGTCTTTGGAAAGATAGCTGATTCACCTCAGACTACAACCAATGGCATTTATTTCGTTGCCATAGAGCCTGATTGTTCTGTTCTATATCTTGTGGATCAATCTGGAGTTACTCCGATCTACAGGATAAATAACCCCATTGCTACAGAACAACAGGCGGTGCTAAAAGTAGTCAATGACTTTGGCCTTGTGATGGCCGTTATAACGAGCAATAGATGCGCTTTATACAGCATTCGTGATGCGATAGTGACTTGGGTCGAACAAGTGAGAGCGGCCTCATATTTGAGTGTTATTGAATCATCTGGAGGCTCCGTACTTCGAGTTATCGATAACGCCCTTGACATTCAAGAAATGAGTTATGGTAATGGAGACGAACAAGGGTTTAGTGCTACCTCATCTGAATTCCACTTTCCTCTTATTGAGGGATTTAAACCTATCCTTTCCGCGCTAAAGTTTAGCTTTGACTATGAGACTGCGCTTTCTAACAAGACATTCTCCTTGAAGGTATGGGTAAATGATTATCTAACTTTATCAGATACTAACATTACGTGTAATGTAGAAACTATCGTCAGGCTTGACTATGCCTTCCCGGTTGGGTGTGCAAAATATGAGATCTCTAAATGTGGAGGTCATCTTCGCAATGTTGCCTGGATTGTATATCCGATGCCATTATTGCAGGAAACGATAGAGCCATACTCTCCGGGGAACATTATAGTACCAGTTGTTGAACTTGGTCAGACCACAGACGATAATTTTACGATAGAGATAATAACCGATCCTATCATAGGTAAGGGATTATTGTCACTTGCATTTGATGAAGACTTCAATGATTATATAGATGGATACAAATACAAAGAGATAGAATATGTTACTTGTGATGTAGATGGTGAGTCTGTTAGCAAGTATACAGAAACAATACCTCTATCATCAGTACCACAAGTTTCTAGGGGCAATACTATTTATTCCAAGGTGCAGGATATGCTGGATCATGGAAGCGCAAAAGAATCAGAAATAGCTCATATAACATTACAGGAGATAACATAATGGACCCAGCAACTATGGCAGTGACCGGCGCAGCCGGATTGGTAACAGGCATTGTTAACGCGTTCGCTGGTCAGCAGCAAGCGAATAATCTACGCAAACAAGTTAGACAAGCCAGAGCGCAGATAACCTCTGCCGCAAATAACATTAGAGCACTTGAGAACAAAGAAGGTGCTGCCGCTCAAATGGCATATAACTGGGCATCTTCGATGATCAACAAATACAAGGATAACCCTCAGGCATTAACTGGAATAGGAGAATCTCTCAATCAGCGGCTTAGCGCGGCTGCGCAAAACTCTGCTCAGTATAGGGCGACTGCTGCGCAAATGCTTGCTAACAGGCCAATCACTCCCTCAGCTAAGGGGGCTTGGATTAAGAGCTTTGTTACTGGTATGTCTTCTGGCATAGGTGCTGCCTCTAGTTTATTCAAGAGCATAGATCCTAATACACCAGATGATAAGAAAACAGATGCTAAGGAAACAGATACCAACTCCACCTATATTGACACTATTACAAACCCTGAGTATCTTAAAACAATCCAGAAATTGCTTATCATTTAAACTTGATATGGGAGACTAACAATGGCATATTATATTCAACCCGGACAGCCACCAGTAGAACTGAAGTTTGGTGAGGAAATTCCAGCCTCGCTTGATAAGCTTGCCACTCTTTTACTTGCTAAACGTGATGTCGAAAACAAAGAAGCCCTTACAGAGATTACAAGGTTCCAGGCTGATACTGACGCGTTCAGGGCTCAGACAGCGTATGACCAAATTCTCGCTAATGCTGAATATACGGCAGAAGTAGCCGCAGAAAATAAGGCAAGCACTGAGTTCCACAACCTCAAGGCGGAAACAAACTCACTTGTCGAAAAATTGGCAATCGCAAGTAAGAACGATACAACGCAAGGCTCATTATATACCATCATCAAACTGCCTGCATACAAGAATATTTATGATGAGTTAGCCTCGACCTTGAGTAAGTATCATATCTTAGGTGAGGATGTTGATAACTACATTTCACTATTAGATACTGATATCAACCCATCTCCTGAAGCATTTAATGAATTTTCTAAATCAAGAATGCGAGACGGATATAAAAATTATTTTCTTGAGATGTTCGTTAAAAACTTTAAGGGCATACCTGCTCTGCAACCCATTTATCGCGGGACCAATGGTGCCAATAAATGAGTATAATTACTAGAGAGTATGCCACGAAGAACTTTGTTACTCCAGACTCGCAACCTAAAAGTTCAGGACAGAGTGCGATTGATCTTACGTCTCAAATACTTGGCAAGATAGACAGTACAGATAAACAAACAACGCCAAGTTCTGGCTCTAGTACAGGTAGTGTAGTTGTCACATCTAGCCCTTCACCAAGGGGTGGTAATGGTGGCGGAAGTTCTGGAGTTACTCAAAAGACAGATGCTCAGATGACAGACGCTCTTGACTATATCCTCGATCTTGTACACTCTGCTACTCTTGATAAAGAGAAAGAGAAGAAAGATCTTAAGTCTCGACTTGATTATCATAATAACCAAATGCTTTTGGCAACTCTATTGGCTGGTGCAGGGAAAGAGCAACTTGCTTCTACCATAGTTCAATCTTCTGGACAAGAGATAACAAAGATTCAGTATCTGCTTGGTCAATTAACCAGTGATCCTGAGATGTATCAGAAAGCTAAAGTACTTAATGTAGTAGCCCAACTTGGTCCAGCCTTACAAGGTATAGGCTACATCGGTTCGTCTAAATATAATCCAGAAGCCTACGCTGTCCAAAAATACCAAGCTGGAGCAGGATATGCCCAAGCCGCAGCTTATGGTCGCGCAGGTGGAGGCGGTAATGCAAGCGGATTAAGCATCGACTACTTATTGAAGCTCAGAGATTCTCTGGGAGAGATGGCTGACAATGTATCACGGCTTTATCGTGGCCGTGACAAGCAGGCACAGATTAATAGGCTACTCCAGTTTCAAGCTGAAATTGTTGGATTAGCAACTAGTCTTTTCGGTAACTGACATAATGGCAACTAATATCATCCAATCACTGGGCCAGTCCATTTCAGAAGTCTTTGCAACTCCTGCTAAACGCCTTAATCCTATTGCAAGCGAATTGTATACAGGATATGTCAATACCCCTGAGATATATAATGAGGTTAGAGAAGCTGTCCGTCAGGAAATGCTTGATGGATCTACCGGTGGTAAGGCGTTGTCTTGGTCTATCTCTATGAATCCCGCTATTCTTGGACCTGATGTTACTAAGGAATATATCAAGAAGAATCCTGTTGATGCAATGACAATGGGGCTCTTGATGAAGATAGCCGAGATAGGGGCCGATTCTTATGTAACCTCACGCAAGATGGGAAAATCAAAAGAGCAGTCTATCCAAGAAGCCAACATTAATGTTTTTACAGGCAAGGGCATTGCTGGCAGATCTTTGTTTGACGCAATCAGCACACCTGGCACTGTAGGCTTTACCGCTTCTACAATCTCTGCTGTTACCAAGACAGGTGAAATGACAACCAGATATCCTGTACTTACAGACCCCATTAACGGTCCCTACATGAAGATGTTCACAGGATTGCTTGACGTCAACGCAAAGAATGAGAAGCTCGATGTTGGATCTCCTCTTGGCGCATTCCTTCAGACTGCTGTTGATAGGACAATGATCGGTTCATTTCTCACCAAGGCGTATGACTGGGCTACTGGTAATTCGCCTACGTTCTTTACTAACTATAGAGCGGCAGCCATGATGGAGAATCTCCAAGGGGAGAAAGAAGATAGGATGATATCTCCTGCTGCCAAAACTGCCGCTACAATTCTTGGATATGGCGCATCAATAGTAGAGAACATAGCTGTCGCCAAAAGACTAGGCACACCTGGTCTGCTTGGCCTTAATGTAGCTAAAGGGCGTTTGATAGACTATGAATATTCTACTGGGCTTGAAGAACGATTCAACTCAAAGAAATGGCTAGCAGGGATGGTGTTTGACACAGTTACTACAACCATCGGATTGACTTGGTCACAGCTTCTTGGAGTTGGTGCCAGTGGCATATTAGGAAATGCTGACGGATACAAAAGCATTACCAGAATGCTGAAAGACTTTAATATCACTAACGTGTTTAATGTTGGTGCAGTTCCACTCTGGAATCTTGGGCTTAATACTGCTGTTGACATGGGCATAGACTATGGTTTCCATAAGCTGACTGAGGGCATACTGCCATACTCACAATCACAGATTGCCCAATTTGGGTTGCAAGCCGGTACAAAAGAAGATCTAAAGAAGCTTGTGAATAGCTTTATGATGCGATCTGCCATGGTTATTGGTTCTGGCGTAATGCGAGCCACGCTTGCCAGTAAGAGTGCTGGCGGCAACGAGATACTCAGTAGAAGTTGGTTCGAGAAAACATTTGCTGGTGACATCGCGAATTCACCAAATCCTAATATGACAAGATTCGCCATTAAGTTCGCCGCCACTATGTGGGACTTATACCCCGGTAATATGAAAGGTGTCGACCAGATATTCAAGGATCCAAAATTTAGCCAAGACATGGAAACTAGAATGCGCTCAGGACAGATGAGTTTCTCTGACTATCTTCATGCCTGGCATCTTGCAGAAAAAAGATCCAATGCTATGTATCGCTGGTTTTATTCAGGGACAGGGATGCTTAACGCCAATCGCTTCTATCGTATGATGAGTACTGAAGGTGGAGGCAGCAGGTCAAGTTTTGGGATACTCAATATCTTGCCTGCCATTAGTGAGATAACGGTTACTAACGAAGAACACGGAAGGGCGGTAGGACAAGCTGTAGCTGATGTTCTTGGAGAACAAATTCGTGCTGCTAACAAAGCGGCTAAAGGTAAGGCTCCTGACGCAGAAATCTCACAGATAGCGTCTAATGTTTTTGAGGCCGCAAATAGATTTAAGCTTAGCCCACAGAATGATCAAGGGCGCAGAGATGAAATACGTACTTCGCTTAGACAGCCAGTCAACAAAATACTTAATGAACTCTCCCAAAATGGAGAAATCGAACAAGGTGCTGAACGGATAATTTGGGATTCCATTAACACTTTATCCGAGGCTCTAGAGCAGTCCGCCAGACGGTCTGAGGGTACTGTTGGATCTCATACTCGTCCCGCAGAAAGTAGGGATAGTGACGGAATCAATAATTCCGAACGTCAGATAATGGTAAAGATAGCCGATTATGACAGTACTCCTGCTGGCATTAAAGACCCTATCATCAAATTAGATGACGCTACGAGAGAACATCTTATTTCCAGAGTAGTAGAACAGCGTAAATACATTGATGCGATGACCAACGACATGGTTAAGACTGGCGTAGCTACTACCCTGTTAGATTCAGGCAACAAAGTCATTGGATATGAGTTAGCTAAAGACACTCGTGGTGTTCCAATAACCCCTATATTCAGAGAATATGACGTCCTTCTTAGAGAAGAAGAGGCTGGTGGTGAAAACCTTTTGGCGTCTATTCGCAAGCTTTCTGTCGAAGCCGAAAAAATTCTCAGGAGTAAAACTCCCGGCACTTACGTTGAGTATACAAGGTCAATAGGTAACGCTGTTGGTCGGTATATGGCTGGTGAGTTGCGTGGACTTGAGCGAGTCCTTAAAGATACATCGATAACAAACGAGAATAAACTTCTCAGTGTTGCCCGCACCTATGGTGATATCGACGCCATCCAGGGCGGACTTGACCGTTACATGAATGATGATACCTATAAACAAATAAAGTCCTATTATGAGCAAGTAATAGACCCTCTCGTCAATTCCTTAAAGAGATCTATCAAGACTACTAAGATAGCCGGCATCGACGCAGACAAGTTGCGGCTTGACTTTATGAAGCTTGAATATATCAGAATATTTCAATCATTTCTGACTCCATTCTTAATGGCCGACAGTACTATCTTGAAAAAGATATCGTCTGATTACCTCGATCTTAACGAGGCAAAGGTCATTATGATGACTAATGCGACTCACGCCAATCCTGTCTGGAGTCCAAATCTCGGTAGCTTTATTGAGATAAGGTCTGATGGTCAGGCGATTCCTATCGACTTATCGAAAGAAACATTGAATATGTCGATTGACACGATGAGCAGATTTAAATGGAGTACTGCCGAAGAGTCAATGCGCCCAACTTCTGCTGAGGCCAAAGGGATTGTTGCCACACGAGTGAAACAGTACCTTGATAGCGTATGGCTTAACAGCAAAGGCAACAACCAAACTATCTTTGACATAGACCAACAAAGGAAAGTATTGGCAGGATATGGGATTGATTTGATAGATTATGATGAAGATACTCATAAAGTCACGATGTCCTACAACTCCAATGCTACTGACACTAACTTATTCTCAGCTTGGACTGATCTTGCAAGCGATGTTACAGTCGCCCATAAGACACTTGTCAAGGGGTTAGTTAGACCAAGTCCTAGCAATGAGATCATTCAAAGAATGAAAATCAATGGCAAAACCGTTACTGCCTCTAATAGCGAAATGTATAATAACCTTAAATCAGCTTATCCTGATCTTGATGAACACTTGCAGATACTCTATTATAACCATATTGGCGATGGCACAACGAACCAGTTTAATGATGTCTTGCTGAACGATATTTACTCAATGCTATCAAGAAAGATATCTGGCTTTGATAAGCTTGAGACAAAAGAAGATTTCATCAGGTTCATTACATATCAAGCCTTGAATAATAACGAGACTGAAACAGAGGCAGTTTATAGAGAGATATCAAAGACTGTGGATGCAACGCTGACTGAGGGCGTCGCCTATATCCGCAGGGTTATCAATTCTCCACTTGGCATGCTTAACGCATATACGATAGATCTTCGTGAAGCGAGCGAAAGCGATATCATGGCAATGACTGAAGACCTCACTAAAAAGGGTATGATATCGATAATGGGAGCGGGGTCAACTCTCGGAAAGCTTATTGTTGTCAAACCATCTGATACTCTTGGAGAAGCAAAGGGTCGAGCCAATAAGCTTATTGAGATTTCAAGACTTGAACTAGAAGATGAAAATTCTTTTTCTTTTCTTAGGTTTAATCCGGGGCAAAAATATATGCATAAATACTGGATGACGCTTCTTGGCAAAAACGAAATAGATAAAGCCATTACTGACGTATTTGGGGCAGACGAAAATGTCGCACGCTATCTTAGAGCCGCCAACGCGGACTGGAAAGAAGCGATGGCTATGACTACAGATACCGAAGGAGTGATAAAATCGTTTGAGTTGAAGGTAGCTTCGGCACTCAACAATGTCTATCGTGCGATGGCGATGTCTGTTCAAGATATTGCTGGAACGGAAGAACCTAAGTTTGGTACAATCCCATACTATACAATGTCTAGGCCTGAGCAAGGCGGGGCGATAGCTGATGCCTCTGCTGAGTTTCAGGAACACTTTAATAATATAGTTGAAGCCAACAAAGGCCAGACCTTTGATATCGATTCAATTGAGTTGTACTCGCCAATGATGAGAGCTATTGTTGATAGGTTTACGCCAGAAGATCGTGCCATTCTTGATGTTGATATTCGTAATGCATATCTGGCGGCAGTTAATGACTCTGACGACTCTGACGACTTTGACCTTCGTCAAATTGCCGTAAACACAATAATGCCACGTATAGCTAAGACGATAGCCGGATACGAACAAGGGCTGGCAGACAGAATAAATACTGCCATCCACTTATTTAATTCATCTACGCCAGAGATAAACGTCACGACTGACACA
>CAZEGB010000013.1:19309-28800 GCA_964511655.1 uncultured Saccharimonas sp. (SeqCode)
CCAGCCAAGCTATGGCGATGATTCATGAGTTCCGTAGCCAGATAGAAACTTCGCCTGAGTCTAACTATATCTTTGGAGAAGCTGCCAAGCAAGAAGTGCTTGGTCAGATAAGCGGTATCCTCAACGATATGAGAGACCGCGTAACGAGAGTTAATAGCGCATTGAAAACACGTGGCGAATTTTTTGTTACTGGAGCCAAAACTGATATATTCAAACCAGAGGGCGACAATACAAAAATCAGAGAATGGCTTTATAACCTATATGCCAGTTACGGAAAGTCAGCCGGTGTAAGTATGGCAATGCTTCCAAAGAGGTTTAATCTTGCAGGCATTGAAAGAGCCTATACCGCTGATGAAGTGAATGATATTTTTAGGGCGTTTTACGTTGCTACTGGTCGCGAAATAACATTTATGATTTTGCGTGAACTCCCTCTTTCAAATAACATTAATCAACTGCATGATGGTGAACTTGCTTTTAGCGCGCCTCTTGCCAGGATTTTGCAAAACTATGGCGACATCGGGAAGTTATCTTTTGTTGGATTTGAAAGCCTTGCGAAAACAAAGGTTGTATCAAGTGACGATCTGCCTGCTGACATTGTTCTCTATGTCCCTTCTATAAAGTATGTTTCACCATATCTTATGAAGATGGCAGATGATGAAGACCTACTTGAATTTCCAACAGATATTCCTGCTATTATCAAAGAATTTCTATATGGTCTTGCCAAACAAGCTAATACTCACGACATAATAACAAGTGGCGTGCCAAGTACTCAGACAAGCAACTTTGCAAATGGCTCCTTGTTAATAGATAAGCGAGCGAATTATAACGCTATGCGTGATGCTGAGGGTGAGCCTGTTGGGAGTTACGACCTCTATTTAAACAGGCTTGCATCCAAGTTACGGAATGCTGGTATAGATGAGACGATCTATTCAAGCTTGATGCAAGAGAGAGATATTGATGGCAGGCTTCATGATCTGTCATATTGGAACGCTTTAGACGAAGGTATAGTAAGGATGTATAATGGCGCACAAGGATTCCAAAAATTTAAGTACCGTGACCATGATGTTGAGTTGTTTGCCAATATGCAGTTCATTGAGAGTATCTCTATTGTAACTCTGGCCAAGATGGTCGAAAAGAGAATAGGCGATAAGACAGTTATGACTACGCAGGAAACAGATCTGATGAAACATGTCCACGAGATTTATAAGCGCAGCAATAACTACACTAACATAACAGATCTTAATGGTGACATTATTACTAATTATGGACGCGAATTCCTTGGCTTCCTAAGCACAAAGAAGTATTCTCCATTTGTCAAGTATGATGTTACTGATAACAATGGTAAAAAGTCAAGTGTGTATGTGGCTTTGTTTATCAGGCATAGTATAGACAATGAGGGTAGGATGCCTGTTGTCATCGCTAAAATAAACGATGTTGACAAGCCTGAGGCCATAGGTCTTAATGGTAAGGCCTTGTTTGTGCAGAATGGTGATGTTGATGGTGACGCTGCCAATTCTTATAACATATCAAAGGCAAGCATAGCCAAATATTTAGCAGATGAATTTGGAAGAAAGCCTGCGAATTTCCTTAAATTAAGCGACCAAGAACAGCTTGAACATTTATTCGCTCACCAGTACCTTGTCCATAGGGCTATATCTAATGACCAGATTTCTATATTTGTCGGAGATAAGGGTGAGAATACTGTGTTCGCCACTCCGGGTGGACAGACGTTCTATGGTACGATCATTAACCGGATAAAGAATATCTATCAGGGTCTCGCCTTAGCGAAGGCTAGTGAACTAGAATATGAATACAATATCAATGCCTTAGTTGAACAGGAGGATGCAAGAGTAACTGACTCAGAAATAAGAGCGGGACTTGCCGATCATCTGAAAGACATTGATCCAAGTATGATCATTAAGCCCGCTTCAAGGATGCAGACGTATAAGTTTGTAAGGAATAAGTTTAGTGTAATCGCTTATGACGCCAAAGGTAGTAACCTTGTAGATAAGTGGGATATTCTTGGCGGACTGAAGTTATCTAATAACTCTGGGATAAACAAGATTGGCAAAGGGTACTATGGTTTCTACTTTGACTTGTCTGGTGTCAGGTTATTCGCAATAGCCAAAGCTGAGGACAATAGTTTTGCAATGAAGTCTTTAGGTATCTTCTATTCTACTAGCGACTTTAATAGCGAGATTAGAGAGATAGCTGCTGCCGCTAATGACGAAGTCGTAGACGGGATTCTTAAAAGAATGAAAAGCGACTATGCGGAACTTGATATCAATGCTGATCTGAGATTCGCCAGACCTGGACTATTAGCGCAGCAGGGTAGTTCAGGACTTACTGATATGGTAAAAGCGTTCAACGGCCTTGATATCATGAGAGCAAATATCAGTGGTGATACAGATCAACAGAAACAAGCTGCCTTCGTAAAGATGATGAGAGGCTCTGAGCTTGCTTCTGCTACGGCACTTTATGTAGACACATCCAACAATCTTATTGCCATCCCACTTGATATGGCGGATGATCTTGATGCTTCCATACGAGCTAGTAGACAGGGCGATGCTGCTCTATTGAGAATGATGGCGGTGCCAATCAAGAGAGTTACTCAAACAGCAGAAAGTCTTATGGCACGACTCTCAGGTACGGAAAGACAAGAAAGAATCAGAGTTTCCGTAAATCACAAGACTGGCAGCTTGATCAGTAAGCTTAACGACGAAGTTAAGCCATTTGAAGATGACGTATATCTTTTCGAGAAGATTCGAAACGGCAGGACTTCAGATGATGAAACCAATAATCTTAATGAAGAAGGGATGGCTGTAAGGATAAAGGACTTTAAGGCCAGAATGATTACGCTCAAAAGCAAGGGGAAGATAGATAAGGATGACCTCAATGGTAACCTTGACTATCTCAATTCAGAGATGTATACATTCGTAAAGCATCTCATTGATCCTGGCGTCTTATATGAAGATGGGCTTAGTACATATCTACCTAAATCTGTGCGTAGTCACATTATGACAGGACAGGTTAAGCTCCTTAATACAACTGGTTCTCCACTACCAATAATGTCAGACTATAAGAAGGCCAAGGTTGTTTATGACGCTTCGGTTTTAGCTGACTATCTGATCCAGAATTATGGGACATTCTTTACACGTGGATCTATCCTTGAACTTGCAAGGTCCATTAACACTGAAAAGGTTTTTGTGGATAGAGTATCAACTACAGATGACCTTATTAATAGATTGTTTGATACGATGAAAGAAGCACCATCGTCAAGTGGTAAATTACTTAGCAAAACTTGGATAACGAATGCGCTTCAGTCGATGGGGATAGCTGTTAACAAGACAGCGCCAATGGCCTTTGTTAATGTCAATACTATAAGTGACGGAGAATTCCCAGTCCTCAATACCTATATCAATGGCGAAAACTTCTTACAGAAAGCATACGCCGAGAAAGCTACAGCCGGAAGATATGGAGTCCTTGAAATCAAAGGCAAGCAACTTACATCGCCTGAACTTTATAGTACTATGGTAAGGGCCATGAAGGGGATGAATAACTTTGAAAGAGCAAGAGTAAAGGTTCTTTATACAGCCATGAGCGCAATTGTAGATCCAGTATCTCAAAGCCACATGGTCTTACTTGGTAACGGGGCAAACTCACGTAACCTTAACACGCTTGCCAATCTTATTGAAGGTCATGATGGGCTTGACTATAAAATAGACATTGAAAAGATAGACCCAGATTATGCGTTCTTTAATGTTAATGAAGATTCTAAATTACTGGCTACCGACATGCTTGATGATCTTGGTATCAGGGCTCGTACTCCAGCAGAAATATTCAGAGGAGTTTGTAAATGAGTGATCCTTGTGTATTCCAATCGCCGAGCGTAAACAACGCCGCATCGTATATCAATGAGCTTGACCAAGATACAGCAAAGTATATAGAGATGTATTCGAGTGCCGTATATGGAGACAAGCTGCCTGCCCTATACCGCTTTAGCCAGACTAAGCTTGAAGTTGATGACGTTATAAAGCGTTTATCTTATGGCACCATAGACAGTATTGATGATTTAAAGGCTGATTCAGCCAAGGCTCAGTTCTATAAAAACGCATTAGATTCTGCATTCCAAGCGTTGTTTAAAGCATCAGACGATCCCGCTGCATTGATAATGGAAGCGAATGAAAACGCAAGGATATTATCAGCGTATCGAAGATATAAAGCACTTCAGACGGCTGACCTTATACCTTATCGGTTTTTTAATGGGATCACCAAGATGTTTGGCTTGGGAGAAGTCTATGCTAATAGGCCAAACTATATCCGTCATTTTCAGCCAGCGGCTGATACATATATGAAGATGGCAGAGATAGATAATTTCACAAAGAGCTATAACACTAAGACTCTTGATAATATCCGTGAGATGTGGAAAGCTGTTGAATCTTCAAGCATATTCAAGCAGTATAAGATATCGCCAGACATAGTAAATAAAATGTTTGGTCTGTTCGACAATATGTATATCGACAAAGGGATGGTAACTCCAGACACAATAGCTGGAGAGCTTGTCTCTAAGTACGATATAGATATGGAACAACCCGGAGCAAAGGATGCTGTGTTTAACGAGTTCATGCGTTTCAAAAAAACTATGTGGGACGTCATTAACTACGGTACTACAGAAGAGCAGTTAAAGATTGATATAGAGCAATACAAAAAAAGTCACCCTGATGCCACAGACTTGAGTGACAACAAGATACTCGTAGAGGTTTCTAGGGACGGATCTATCCTTGGTAACTTCAGGTTACTCAGGGATAAGCTTAATTCAATGTGGGATGCGGACAAGGCGGCACTTATAACTGATACAAGTGAAGTTGGCGTTAAGCATCGAATTGCCATTGAAGCTGTAATCAAACAGATCAATGAAATGCACGGAAGGTTTGGCTATGTTCCCGGTAACCAAATAGGACCTTCGATGCTTGAAACATTGTATGACTCGAACGCTGAGTGGCGTCAAGCTGGAGATGACGCGCTTGTGTTTCTACCAGCCTTTACCTTCCACCGGGTAAATGAAAACTTTAATGATGATGGCGACTTTATTAACACTGCCTTGACAATGTCTCAGGCTACAGGGATAATGTTTAATGAAGCCGCAAGGATAATCGGCTACAATAAAATCAAGGCTGACGTAGATGCTAACGCTGAATGGTTTAAAGCTGATCCATCCAGAAGAGCCATTCAGGGGTCTCTAATCGAATATCTCCACGATCTGGGGGCGGTAATCAATACGCCCAAGGCAATGAATTCTACGGCCATGAAAATCGCTCGTGGAGCATCTGCGTTGATTGGTGTCACTCAAGCAAGCATTCTTATGATGCCGGGCTCTGCAATTAATAATACAATTGGTGCTAATTATATTATGACTATGGTTACAGGGCTTGATCATTTTATGGGTAGATTTGATAAAGCCTTGAAGTCTAACAATGGCGTAGCAACAATGATCTATGAACATTATCAAAAGTATCTATTATCGCCAGGCATAGTCAGCGAGTTTGAAACCTTTACACCAATGGGTCAGAACGCAGAACTTGTAGACAAGACACTCTCAACACTACAAAAAGTAGGCGATAGAATGGGTGATGGTGTTCTATCTCTTATCCCAGTTATAAAGAATTCCAATATGTGGGGTAAGATATTTACTGGTATGAAACCATCTGAAGAGCGTGTTAGAGAACACGCAATGGGAATGGAATTTAATCTGGCCAGACAAGTTCCTGGCATGGTAGAGATTCTTACAAAGACTACAGACCAGCTTACCAAAGGCGATAAAGAAGTCATTAGAAACTTTATAGAAAGTACATCGCAAAAAGTATTTTATGATATGCAGGCCACAGCCGGAGATTTCTCTCCTTTGGCTAGGCCATGGAAATGGCATACTGCTGGCGACACGGCTAATGATCCATTTCATGTCGTCATGGGTGCCGTAGGTAAATTGATGTATGCTTTTGTTCATCCGATGGTTGTAAATATTGACGCCTTTGTTCACACCCTTGCCAAGACTGGCGTATATTTTAATGATTCAACGTTAAAGAATATGTTAACGCCATCAATGAGAGCGTCAATACAAACCGCACTTGGCACTGGGAGCTTTGGATTTTTCTACGCGATGTATGAATTTTACAGAGATGCCATAGCAGCAGATAAGGACCACGTCAAGATCGGATTAACAGAGACATTCAATCCTCTGCAAAATATGAGAGAGCCACTCAATTTATTCTATGCCTCGATAGTAGCACCCATTATTGGAGCTCCCCTATCAGAAGAGGCCTATAAAGAGATAGCTGCATCAAACGCAAGGTTTGCCCTTAACCTACTTGGTGGACGTGAAGCTGAAGCCGCTATCAGAGAGGATGGCGGAATGCAAGAATGGATGGATAAACTTGGTAAAGTAATGGATCTCCCATCTGTTATCTATGACGTTATAGTCAATCAAGAATATACAAATGGGGATATGAATATCCTATATGATAAGAGAGCAGAACTCCGTGAAGCATTTGGCGGAACTACTGCGTCTGATCCTGTCGGATTGATAGCTGATGCAATTGACATAGCGTTTATTAGAGATCCTCAGAATCCTAATCAGGTAATGTCAAGGATGGACAAGGATAGATATGCCAGGATTATCTCTAAGGCGCTTGGCATATCTGTTTGGAGAACTAATCCTGAGACTGTTTTCAAGTCTTATAAGAGTAATGAGTGGAGAGAATACGCTAATAACCGGGCGTCAAGATATATAAGTAAAGCCAAGAGCTTGCCGTACTATCAGAAGAGTGCTGCCGAATATCAACTCCAAGCTCTCAGAGAAGGGTATTTCCCTAAACCATTAAGGAGGCCATAATGGCATTAAAAGATTTTATTAAACAAGTGCTTGCCAGGAGAAACGCCAACACGCCTGACGATAGTGTTAGCAATATGTTCCCTGCTCTTGCAGATAATCTCAGATATGTGCCACCACCGGAAGACAATAAATATGAACTTGCCATAATAAACAAAACAATACAAGATGTTAACAAAAGAATAAATAGCTCTCCGGCCTGGGAGCAATATTATTCGCCGTATTTAACCAGAACTATACTGGGTCAGCCAAAGATTAAGGTTAAACCACTTACGGATGCAGGGGCACAATATAATGGAACCAAGGACACAATAACTTTTAAAGCGATTAAAGGCTTAATTGATCCACAAATCATGGGTTCTAATGATGATGATAATATACGGTGGACGCGTAATGCGGCAGCACATGAATATAGCCATCATTTAAATAGTCGTCTTGAGGAAGCAAACTATAGCGGTTGGCGTAGACTGGGTAATGCTTATCTGGAGATGTTCCCTATGGTCCAAGGCGATAAATATTATGCGGACACATATAAGCCCGTGAATCTTAAATACCTCCCAAGTTTGGTCGCTACTGAGGGTCTTGCTCAAGCTGCGGGACTTAAGCAAGTGCTAATAACAATTTTGGGTGACCAATTCTCAGATATGACGCCACATGAGTTATTCGCTTGGATAAGAACCCTCAATAAAAATACGTCTGGTTACGATTTATATAAGACATTCAATATTGACGAAAGCATGTACGATAAGGATTTCAATCTTAATGAAGATGGCGAAGAACAGATGCGAAGAATCAAGTATGTTATGGAGAATCTTGTGGTAAAAGATGATACGGCCAAGAACGGAATGGAAAATTTATTTGGTTATCAGCAAGAGAGTGCCTTTGCATGATAGCTAAATACAAGCCCATTCTTAATGACATGTTTGAGTTTATCCGCAATAAGACTACTGCTGATTATAGTGCAGAGTCAATTGCCGCAGAAGTAATGAAAAAGTTCAAGACAGAAATTGCATACTATAAATGCGAACAAGAGATGATCTGCGAGTTCGTAAATCAGCTATGTGAATTCGCAAGATTTATGTACACTAATAAACTAAATTAATAGGAGACACTACAATGAACGAACAATTCATGCAAATCCTGGAAGCCATTGGTCCTTCCGCTATGCTAATCATCATCCAAGCCTTGTCACAAATGGATGAGCAAACTCTGCAACAACTGATTCAAACCCTACAGCAAGCCGCACGGCAAGAACAAGGCGGTGCGCAGCAGGGACAACAGATGCAACAGGCTCCGCCTCAAGAGCAGCCTTCTCCAGCCCAACAAAGCAACGCCAATCTTTACGGCAATTATTAGGAGAACAAATGAGAGAGGTGATCCGGTTTGGTAAAACGGTCACGTTCGAGGACTTGAATCCTCACAACTTTCACCTTAAGAATGACTACATCAACAACATTCTTTTCTGCGCGTTGAACACATTCCCATATCTCAATTCAGAAGGGATAGACGCAAAGATTGTAAGGGGCTTTGTCAGCAATGGATATATGGAGCAAAACATGCCCTTGGTGTACAAGGAAAAGTATTCCTATAAGTATACTCAAGGTCTTGGCTTAATCATCACATGGGACTCGTATGACAGCACAGAAGCAATTCTCATAATCCCCAAGCTTGTCGCTGGCATTAAGTCTAATGTACTGGCAAGGATTGATCATGCTTGTAAACAAGTCGAGCTTCTTTTTGAGATGACTGAACCGACTAAGATTTACGAAGTTGCTGGCGGAGAAGAAAGACAAATAGCTTAACCTTGTAAGGCTCAACAAATCTAACAAAGGGGGACGAAATTAATCGTCCCCTTTTGTAGATTATGAGTTAGCAGTACAGAGCGACTAAGGCTCTACGTATATTAGATCGTAATATCTTACGACTCATATCACGGTTAAATGCTCCAGTTATAATCACTGTAGCACTTTGTTTATTTCTCTGTGCTTTACATGATACATAGGTACAAACACCAACATCGCTATACCTTAGTATGCTTGTAATTCTAGTGTTCTCCCAACCATAATTTAACATTATGGAACGATTCTTATCGTCTTGTTCGTGAATTATCCTCCATGGCTTGAGATTGGAGATGTCTGGATATACAATACGCTGTAACTTTTCTAGTTCCAACTGCGCATTATCCAGTTCCTCTTCTAGCGACAGAACATAATCTGGTTTCATTATTGTTCCTTTCTGCTTAGATATTCTTTATATCGATTCTCAGGTATCATGTAGGCAGCAGGAAGCGGTTCATGTACCAGATTATCAATACTCATTGCGAGATAGCACTCACTAGTAAACCATGGAAAATCCATTAGTTCTTGAGACTCTGGCCACTCTACTAGGCAATATGCTATAGGTCTTTCAGTCTTGTCAGAAGTATCACAGTTTTCTTCTGGTAACGTATTGCAGCACTCAGGACATACAACCCTATGGTTTTCCCAGTATAGATTACATATCAGACATCGTTTCATTTCTTCTCCTTTGTTTTCAACAATCCACAGGCATCACAAACCGTTCCGGCGTCTGGCAGGTATGCCCAGTGAGTAACATCTTCTTCTTT
>CAZEGB010000014.1:0-3098 GCA_964511655.1 uncultured Saccharimonas sp. (SeqCode)
CTTGGAGTGTCGGTAATGTTCGGAGTGCCTTTATCTCAAGCAGTGACTGTCCGTTCTCCGTCGAAATCCTCAAGCAGCGAATTGCCGTCCGTCAAAGCAGGAGCTTTCGTATCAAAACCAACTTCGAAACAAATGAAATCAACTGGCAGCAAAACAAATTCAGTTACTATTGTCAGTTCAGATTCTACGGACTGTACGATCGGCGCGGCGATGCACGTCGGCTTGTCGACCTCATTTTCGATGCAATTAAAAAAACTTGCCCAGTACGAACAAGTTTGCAACAGCGCCATCGTTACCAGGGAGTCGTTTTTTACAGCCATTCCGACCACTGCCGCTGAAGCTTCGGAATACGCGTCAGATGTTGTTTTGCAACTTCGCGAATATAACAAATTTGGCATCAAACCTTTGGTATTCCTAGAGCCGACGACAAGCACAGGGTTGATAGATTTAACAAAAATTCAGTCGGGCAGCTATGACGACGCAATAGACAGTTATTTTGCAAGCTTAAAAAATGCGGGTGTAACTGATGAAATGATGGGGATTTGGGTACCTTTGCCGGAAGCCAATTTACCTGTCTGGAGCAGCCTAGACCCCGGCGTATTCACGGCATGCATTAGCAAACTTGCAGGTTATCAAAAGAAATATTTTCCAACCAGCAAAACCGGCTTACTACTGGACACCGTTACATACAGTGCACTCGATAATTGGAACAATGGGAAAGTTGCCAGTTTACTGCCTTACGTATCTAGCATTCCCGTTGGATTGATAGATAATTTTGGTCTGCAAGGTTTTCCTTGGTCACCGCCGGCAAACGAGGCCGGACCAGTCAACGGCACGCCAGTAAACTACCTTCGAGTAGATTTGGCGATGGAAGCCGCACGTGCGCTTAAAATAAATGAGATTTGGTTTAACACGGGTACGTTCGGATCGAAATACACCGATCAAGCCGCCCAAACGATAACAGTCAGCCCCGATAGGCGATTGACGCTGCTAAACGATGTCGTTTCACAGGCCAAAGTCGCCAAGGCGCAAAATTTTTCTGTATCGGTGCATTTGTTTGCCGAAGACAAATCAAACGTGGAGGAAGCGACGAACTGGTCTTATTGGCCCAGCAACCAATTTACTTCTTCGGCTTCAACTTACGTCTTTAAATCGTTCGCAAGCAAGCTGCAAGCAGCCAATATACCACTTTGGCTATTTGATACCGACTAGTCCGCTTATTTACTGAACAGATACTTCGTTATAGGCGTCGGTTAATGTTTTAACCGTGATGCCACTACTCAGGATCGTTTGGATATGCTGTTCGAAAACGTTTATATATGAATCGTACGGTCCCGGGTCGTTGGCAACGCGGTGATAAACCAGAACCAACCAAGTATTTTCGGCCTTTGCCTGAGCAATCCAAGCTGCAACTTGAGCTGCAGTCGTAGTATTTAAGATATTTTGCACCCTGATATTATAAGGGTTTAAATTGTCCTTGGAATTGAATCCTTCGTCAACACTGCGGTGTAAACCGTAATACTGCTTAGTGTAGGTTAATACGTTCGAATTATAGTCACCATAAGGCGTAGCAAAGGCTGATACTTGTTGCCCTGTCGATGACCTCAAATATTGCTGCGAACTGCTTAACTCGGTAGTTAACTGAGAGTTTGTAATTGCTGTCATATATGGGTGTGTCACAGAATGTGAACAGATTTCATGACCGCTGCTGGAAAACGCTTTAACGCCGTCGATAACGTCTTGAGTCATGCCTTGAATATAAGTCGTCGCATAACATTGGGTCGTCTTGAGACCGTACTTATTCAATATCGGCAAGGCCGTCAAAACGTTGTCCTCGTGGCCGTCATCGAACGTCAAGGAAAGTAATGGGCGGTTAAAACCTGTCGGGGTATATTCGGTCAAACTATAGTCATCCGTTTGAACCCAACCGTTCTGGTTAATAAACAAGAAGACTGAAGCAGCGACCGCACCGGTCGGTACTATAAACGTATCCGAATATTGTTGCCATTCGGTCGCACCATTGCTGCCGGCTAGAGTCACGGGCATACCAAAATATTTTTCACTTCCATCTGCCATAATGAACATTGCGACGACTTTGGGCGATACGTTTGTCTTATACCAAACCGAGAAACGATATTGTTTGCCGACTTGAACAGTCGTAATCGGTTCAAAATACCACTTGGCATCACCGCTGGAATAATTGCTTACCGCAACTTTAACGCTCTTGGTGCCGGTGTGACCTTCAGAAACATAGCTAAAGACGGTGCTATTCGTACCCCATTTACCCTGTACCCAGTTAGCAGGTACGGATCCGTTGGCAATTTCAAGCGATGGGTTGAATATGACAGGACCGGTGGTCGGTATAGTCGAAGTGTAAACAGATAGGCTGACGTCATCAATCGTCAAGCTTCCTACGCTGTCGATAATATGGAATACCGTAGCTTTTATCGCCGAGCTAGGCACTGTGAAAATGCTACTATATTGAGACCAAGCAGTCGCGCTAGCAGGCGCACCGGCAAGTTCCTTGTATGTATAATTGTTGGCCGAATCGATGAAGGCGACTACAACTCTCGTCGGCACGGTCGACTTGTAGTAATCTTGGTAAATATATGTTTTTCCTACCGTTACAGTACAAGGATCGGCAAACCATTTAGCATCACCGCTTGTATATGAACTGACAGATATTTTTGCGCTTTTCGATCCTGTACGACCGGTATTCTCGTAGCTAAACAGGGGCGTATTAGTACCCCAGCTGCTTTGAGACCAATTTGCTGGTAAGCTGCCGCTTACATTCTCAAATGAATTATTTAAGATGCAGTTATCCGGCGTAGGTGTTGGGGTTGGAATTGGCGTAGGTGTCGGCGTAGGTGTAGGTGTAGGTTTTGGGGTTGGAATTGGCGTAGGTGTAGGGGTTGGGGTTGGAGTAGGTGTAGGCGTAGGTGTCAGTGTCGGTGTTGGAGCAGGTGTAGGCGTAGGTGTTGGGGTTGGAGTAGGTGTAGGTGTTGGGGTTGGAGTAGGTGTAGGTGTAGGAGTTGGAGTCAACAATGTTTCTTTAAGACAATAATCGTCTGTCTGCAACCAACCCTTCGAGTAGATAA
>CAZEGB010000014.1:3198-27530 GCA_964511655.1 uncultured Saccharimonas sp. (SeqCode)
AATGTTTCTTTAAGACAATAATCGTCTGTCTGCAACCAACCCTTCGAGTAGATAATGTGCATGACAGATACTTTAGCAACGTTCGCGGGTGTCTTGAAACTGACGGTAAATGACTTCCAACTAGCACTGGCTGCCAAGGATTTAACATAGGCGTAAGACAGCTTACCGGCTGTATCGGTGTATTGAAGATCGATTTCGGTCGTTACGTTCGACTGATAGAAACTGGAGTATGTATAAGAGGTATTCGGTTTGACGGTAATTGCGCCGTGCATCCATTTAGCGTCGCCGCTTGTTCGCGAGGCTAACGAAACGTACAGGCTGCGGCTACCGGTATGACCCGTCGTCATGTATTTGAAAGTCGGAGTGTTCGTACCCCATTTACTCTGAGTCCAATTAGCGGGTTGCCCAGCGGTATTTGCCGTTTCGACTGATGGATTAAGTATTAGATTGGCGTCCGCTGCAAGAACAGGGAATATATTTATCACCGTAAATAATACTCCGATAAGAATTGATAAAAATATTGCCGTTCGCTTCATGAAATACTCCGAATACAGTTATTAAACTAATATTACACTATTATTCGCATTTGGTCAAACATATATCATTACAAACATCAAGCTTATGGTAAAACTTAATATGTAATATACTTTACATTTGCGCACTAATGGTGTATCATAAGCTTAATTGAGAAGGTGTGTGTATCTGTAAAATACAACTTACGGACAGAACAAAATCTCAATTGAATATAAATCAGAAGAGATATAATCATCGTGCGAGAATCTTCACACTTTGGTCACATAAATCTTCTTTAAAGGAGAGTACCTATGAACTACGGAAAAGGTGCAACCCCAAGCGTACTTGGCGCCGCCATCCTTCCATACACCGGAGGGAACGACACGCTATTCATCGTCGCCGCTGGTTTTATAACCTTAGGTGTCGTTGTTTTTGTAGCTTCGCTAGTATTGGCGCGAAAAAATCGTCAAACCAGCACAAACTAAACTTAACTGTTAATACACTTAGCGGCTTTCTTAAGAATGGGTGGCCGCTTTTTGTATAACCGTAGAAATTATTTATCATGAATATTCAAAAAATTTTGTCGGCTATATCCGCTTCGCTGGTCATCACCGGTTTTTCAGTCGTAGCGCCAATCGGAGTGTCATGGATCGAAAAATACCAGACTCTTATGAGCGCATCTGAGCAAACCGACACCGTAATAAACGTCTCCAAGTTAAGCAAGCCTGGCGTCACCAAAGGAACGCCACGTCACATCATCGTGCCAAGTTTAGGCATTGATACCGAAGTCGCCGACGGCACATACAATCCAAAGACCGGTGACTGGACGATCACCGAAGATGCCGCATATTTTGCCGTCGCCTCAGACCCGGCAAATTCAGAAAGTGGAAATACTTTCATTTACGGACATAATAGCCAGAAAATCTTTGGAAAGCTGATGAATATCCAAGAAAACGCGGAAGTTATCATTACAACAGATAACGGTTACGAGTTTTCTTATATATTCATCAGGGCTGATGCCGTAAAACCAACTGACGTACATTCGTTGCTATACGACGGTAAACCGCGACTTACGTTACAGACCTGTTCAGGTTTCTGGAATCAAAATCGGCAAATGTTTTATTTTGAACTGGCCGGCTATAAAAAAGCATAGACGGCTATTTGGCCGTATCAGATAACGCTTGGGTAGTTAATTTGTACCTGCGATCAGCAGTCGACCAACCGACAATTTTGTCTTGAAACTTGCCAAAGACGATTACTTCGATAAAGGCCACAAAATAGATGACAATTTCTATCCATCTTAGGAAATAAAAGTACGGCAAAGCACCGATAAGCATCCAACGCCTTGCGGCTAACGAAGCGAAAATAGCGATTAATCCGTTGACGATTATGTCGGCAGAGACTAGCACCGCAATATACATCAAATTATGAGTATAAGCCCATATCAGCGGTACCAAAACGAATAATTGCATTAGGAACAGCACTGTTTGTAACATTTGGAAACCTATGCTGAAATCTATAAGCTGGATTTTAGTGCCGATTTTATGCTTTTTTACACCCTGGAAAAAGCCCCTTTGCCAACGCATGTTCTGCTTCCAAAAATCTTGTAGGGTTTGAGGGTCTTGAGTGTAATTGACGGCTTTTGGAATAAATAATATTTCGCCAAGCTGTTTACGATGAACCTGAAGAGTAATATCAAAATCTTCGGTAAAGCTGGCGCAGCCAAACTCCAGTTTCGGGATAATGTCGGTCCTAAAACTTGTAATAGGGCCAGGGAAAACCGAAATCATACCCAAGTATGACTGGATTCGCCTGGTTACGTGTTGACTGTATGTATATGATAGAGCCCGATAGGTACTTATCCAGTTACCCCTAAGACTCTGTACAAAACCGACCGCCACTGCATATCTTTTTGAATCCAAATTTTCAGTGTAGTATCGGAAATAGTCAGGACAAAAAACACTGTCGGCATCGGCAATATGCAACCAGACGTAGCGAGCTTCTATATTGAATTTTTTGATGGCCTTTTCGCAAGCCAACGCCTTACCGCTACGTTGAACGGTCAAGACGTTCGTCTCTCCGAGCAAGCGAATTGCAATACTCTCCGTATTATCAGAAGAGTAATCATTGACGACATAAATATCTTCTTTCGGCTGGCCGGCGGCAATGGCGGATAAGATCGTAGTCTCTATTATTAGCTCCTCATTATGAGCGGGCAACAACAAGGCTAACTCCCTCTTAGGAGGCGTAACGTTTTCATCGAAAACAAACCTATTTTTCGAATCGATAGCGATTCTCGCCATATTAATCACATATGTAGTCAATGTATTTTCAGCTATATCGTGTAGTATAACTGGTCTATTGGCGGCAGGTTCGGCAGGATGAGACAGCCCACGTTCTTTAACGGTAAACTTGCGCTTGGTAATATTTATGCTTGGGAAATCATTATTAACATCCCTTTCCGGAATACTAATCTTGTACTTCGATTCGTCTCTCTCCGCAATTACCATAATATAAGCTTATGGTAACATATATTACATGATTAGTCAATAGCATTAAGGGATATAACAGATGGCGTGATCAATCGGCGTAAACGTACGAACAAAGGTTGTCGAATAAATCCGCGCTCGTAATAGACTAGGGCCTGAGCGTGCCGGCAAAGACCTGCCAGGCAAGCAACGATTTGGCGACTAAACTCAGGATAATATAGGCTCTTTCGCCGTAAAGATAATCTTTCCAGGGGCCGATTTTTTTGTATTGCAATGCCATGTTGACTGCAAAACAGTTGAAAAACAGAAATATCGATACGAATATCCAATAAACGAAGTCAGGCGCATTACTGCCGTTGTCGGCACCAAGCCACAAATAAAAGGCGATTACCACCCATGGGATCAACCCGGCGATGCAGCCAATCCAATAACTTAGCCAGTTAGTCCGTTTGGTCGTCTGGTTATGTACTTCCATAACCAAGCCCATCAGATTCATTACGGCCACGAGGCTGAATATCATGACTAAACTCATGGCATCATATATGCCGACCAGCAGAGCGATCGCGACCATCATGACGCCGGCCGACATCGAATACTCAATCCAGCGCGCTTTGTTTATACCTTGAGACAGATCTTGGTCATATTGCTTGTTATAAACCGTCGCGATAATCAAATGGGCCGTAGCCGACATAAAGAAGAATATGGCAATCAAAATCGGCAGCGAAAGGTTAAAAAGCTCTATTGTCGTCGGTTCCAGGCTTTGCGTGCTGGCATTGAACGCCAAAAAACTGCCGCTAATCGGCAAATCATATACTTTACTGAGGGCAATTATCGCAATACCCTGTGTAAGGTGCAAAAAGCCCATCGCTAAGTTGAATTTTTTGAGACCTGATTTTGATATTATTTTTTTCATGTTAGTGTCACTCCTTTCATATTTATTAATTACTCGCGGTTTTGTCTATGAATCGTGGCTGATCCCAATATCAAAGCCGCGACTACGAATCCCGCAACTATCAAAAAATCGTTAGTTAGGTCCGAAGTCCATTCCGAATACTTCGTAACCTGTTGCATCGCATCAACGCTGTAAGTCAGCGGCATGATATTCGCGAACCACTGCAACGGTTCGGCCATGTCATCACGAGCTATAAATAACCCACATGTTAACAGTTGCGGAAAGATAAAGGCCGGCATAAACTGTACTGCTTGAAACTCACTGCCGGCGAAAGCACTCAGGAAAAGACCCAAAGCCGTACCTAACGAAGCTGCCAATACCGCACCGATAAGAGTTGGCAAAATTCCGCCCAGTACGTCAACCCCCAACAGATTGAACATAATAACCCCTGTAATTATAGATTGCAAAAAACCGATCAGACAAAAAACGATGGCATAACCAAAAATGAAGTCCAGTTTTGATATCGGCATCGTCATCAGCCGGTCCAGCGTACCGCTAGTGCGTTCGCGCAAAGTAACGATGGACGTAATCAAAAACATCATTATCATCGGGAATACACCCAGTAACATCGGTGCGATATTATCAAAAAGCTTGGATTGGTCTTCGAAAACGTATTTTAGTACCGCTAGTAAAATCGGCGGCACCACGAATAGCAGCACCAAGGTGCGCGGATCATGAAACAGTTGGTTTAATACCCGTTTTGAGGTCGCTAGGGTTCTATTGATACTCATTCTTTGTCTCCAACCAGTTTTAAAAAGCTATGCTCGATAGTTTTTACGCCGGTACGGCGCAACAGTTCGGCCGGCGAGCTATGAGCGATTACTTCGCCGTCCCTGATTAAGACCAAATCATCGCATCTTTCAGCTTCATCCATCGAATGACTAGTTACTATCAGCGTTACTCCCAAATTAGCCAACCGTCTGAATAATTTCCATAATTTGTCACGCAAAACCGGATCAAGACCGACGGTAGGTTCGTCCAGCACCATCAGTTTCGGCATGCCTAACAGTGCCACCGCCAACGATACCCGTTGTTTTTGTCCGGTAGACAGATTACTTACCAGATTACGCGATTTATTAGTCATATCGACTGCTTTTAGGACGTTGTTAATCATTTCATTTGAGCGTTTTTTCGGAATGCCAATCATGGCCGCGAAATAGTTCAGGTTTTCCTTAACGGTCAAGTCCGTATAGACTGACAGTTCTTGCGTCATGTAGCCGATTTTCTTGCGCAGTTCAGCTGAACCGGCCGGTTCGTTAAAAACGGTGATTTTACCTTTTTCAATCTTTAAACGGCCGACGATGCTGCGAATTAACGTAGTCTTGCCGGCGCCTGAAGGGCCGATGACGGCGATAATTTGGCCGGTAGGCAATTCCAAATTGACGTTTTTCAAGGCTTTGAAACCTTTTCCAAGAGTAACTGACAAATTATTCACTCTAACCGCAGTTTCCATGACTTAATCATAGCAAAAATTGACAGATAATATAAATTTATTATATTTTGTTCGAAGCGTGACTTATGCTGGCATTAATACGGATATATAATAAAAGTATGGATACAGTAGATCAAGCTTTCAACGAAATACATCGTGAAAATTTTGTACCCGAATCAATACGCGACCAAGCGTATATTGACGCGCCTCTGCCGATAGGCTACGGCCAAACAATCAGCCAGCCTTCGACGGTCCGTTCGATGCTGAAATGGCTGGATGCAAGGGCAGGGGAAAAGATAATGGACGTTGGTTCAGGTTCGGGCTGGACGACGGCTTTGCTTTCGCACATCGTCGGGCAAAAGGGTAAAATTTATGCCGTCGAACTGATACCGCAACTCGTCAAATTTGGGCGAGATAATTGCACTGCCATTGGAGTCAAAAACGCCGAATTTTTTCAGGCCGGCAAAGCATACGGCCTGCCCGATTTGGCACCGTTCGACCGTATATTAGTCAGCGCCTCGGCAAACGAATTGCCGCTAGAACTGCTGACCCAACTGAAAACCGGCGGCAAATTAATAATTCCAGTCCGTGAAAATATCCTTGAAATTACAAAAATATCGGAAAATGATTCCAAGACAATCACACATCCAGGATACATTTTTGTACCACTACTAAAGGGTTAGTTTATTTCTTTTTAACCGGTTGCCTTAATATGGTGCGTAATTTTTCCGGAGCGGTGCGGCGCGGGTCGCCAAAGTATAACTCGTGATGTTTGCCGACTAATTTATAGCCTTTATCAGTCGCAAAATCGTGCATCTTTTTAATCGTCGGCGGTTCAGTGCTATACGGACCGACGTGCATAATTTGAACGCAAGTACCTTCGTCCAGATACTCCAAACGAGCTTTCCGGTAAATATTCGTCCCTTTAGTTTCAATGCACTTATTAACCACTTCTTCGAAATATTCGGACGTCACGAATTCCGGCACGCGCAACATAACAGTCCAGCTCCAATTTTCGGGGTGATTCATGTCGAACTCTTTGCCTTCTGTCCACCACAATCCTTCGATTGGGGCCATCGAAAATTTAGCGTAATCGGGCGGCGGCGTAAATTTTTTATCCCAGAATTTGATAGTGTAAATAATACCGAATAATACTTGAAATGCCTGCTGAAATTCGGTTTCATTACCGGCTGACGATTCAGGCGCGCCTTTGCCGTCTACCATAACAAACAGCATTTTTGGTATTTTGATAATTTCAGGGTTGGTTTTTGCTTTGTATGTCGGATCTTTTTTAAAATCAATCGTTTGCATAAAAACACCTCCTATACCCATTATATGTCCGAAATATTGTTATGGCCAATTCTCCAAGATAAGACAGGTATTAGGAATATATTTATTGCCGTTTTTTTCAAATATTATTTTGACACTGTTATTATTGTAAGTAACATGTCAAGAATAAATACAATTCGTCCAACTGTCCTTGTAATTGATTATGGCGCCCAATACGCGCAGCTTATTGCCCGCAGAGTACGCGAGGCTAAAATATACTCAGAAATTATTCCGTCATCTATGCCAACAGCTGAAATCTTGGCAAAAAAACCAAGCGCGATTATTCTATCCGGAGGACCGTCATCGGTATACGCCAAAGGCGCTCCGCAGACAGACCGATCACTATTTACGGCCGGTATTCCAGTGTTCGGAATTTGTTATGGTTTTCAATCGATGGCTCAGTCATTAGGCGGAAAAGTAGCTAGGACCGGAAAATCTGAATTTGGCAGAACTTTACTGGATATCAAACATACTGGAAAACTGTTTGCCAAAGAACCAATCAAACAATACGTTTGGATGAGCCACGGCGACGCCGTAGAAACAGCCCCGGATGATTTTATCGTATCGGCAACCACGCCCCAAACACCTATCGCAGCATTCGAGCATAAATCGTTACCGCTTGCCGGCGTACAGTTTCATCCCGAAGTCATTCACAGCGAATACGGACAAAAAACGCTGGAAAACTTTCTTTATAACATAGCTAATCTAAAGCCTACTTGGACGGACGCAAATATCATCGACAGTCAGATAGTCGACATCCGTAACAAGATCAGGAATAAAAAAGTTATCTGCGGCCTATCCGGCGGCGTTGACTCCGCAGTTGCGGCGGCTTTGGTTCAAAAGGCCGTCGGTTCTCAACTGACATGCATATTTGTTGACCATGGTTTATTACGCGCCGGTGAAGCCGAACAAGTTGAAAATGATTTTGTCAAAGCAACCGGTGCGTCGCTTAAAGTCGTTGATGCACGGAAGCGGTTTTTGAATGCACTGAAAAACGTTTCGGACCCCGAGACAAAACGAAAAATAATCGGCCGCGAATTTATCAGGGTATTCGAACAGGCCGCCAGGGAAGTCGTCAACGAAAGCGACGATGCTGTCGAATTTCTGGTTCAAGGCACGCTATATCCTGATGTCGTTGAATCCGGTGGCGGCACAGGCACTGCAAATATAAAAAGTCACCACAATGTTGGCGGACTACCTGATGACTTGAAATTCAAACTCATAGAACCGCTTCGAACGCTTTTCAAAGATGAAGTTCGCAGTATCGGCAAAAAGCTTGGCCTGCCGGACGAAATAGTTCAGCGCCAACCATTCCCTGGGCCGGGCCTTGGTATCCGCATTATCGGTGCAATCACGGCCAAACGTCTGGATATCCTTAGACAAGCGGATGCTATCGCCCGCCAGGAATTGACCGCTGCCGGCCTTGATCAGACCATTTGGCAGTGTCCCGTAGTATTGCTTGCAAACGTGCGTTCAGTTGGAGTAAAAGGCGACGAAAGAACATACGGGCACCCAATCGTACTTCGTCCTGTAACAAGTGAAGATGCAATGACAGCAGATTGGAGCCGTCTGCCGTATGATATATTGGCAATAATTTCTAACCGCATTACCAACGAAATACCCCAGATTAATCGTGTCGTATTAGACGTCACATCCAAACCGCCTGCAACGATCGAGTGGGAATAACCGCGCCTTTTCTATTTAGTTTTACTTGTCGTAAGTCGATTTAATCGGCCGACAGCAAACACTCCCGGTAACATTGGAAGCAGGAAAGTGATGAAGCGGAATATAATGGTAGCCGACACAGCCTCGGACGCAGTCAGGCCCGAACCAGTCAACCCAAGCACCAACACGGCCTCTGTAGCACCGATGCCGCCCGGCGTAGGGGTAATCTCGCTTACAAGCATCGAGCCGATGAATATAGTGGTGCACGTGATAAAGCCTAAATGGCCACCGATTGCCTGAACCGACGCATATAACACTAACGCAGCCGTCAATGCCTGTAAGGCTGAGCCACCCGAAACTCTGACTATCTGGCGGATACTCCGCAGGCTTTTTAGCCCGGTTATCGCTTCCTTGATTGCTTCGACTAATTTATCCCAGAAGTGAAGTAATACGCAGCCAGCAGAGCAATTATCGCAATAATATCGATAATCACGAATATCAATTCCGGACGGTACTCTACGCTAAAATTATTCATAATCTCCATTACCGTTAAAGGTGAGATAATCAGAGTCATTAGAGTAACCGTGACGGTTCCGACGGCAATCGGTATCGTTGACATCACGATAGCCCTCGGCCGTCGCTGGTCGTGCTTGGCGTAATACTGTGTCGTAAGACCAATAACGCCCAGGCTGTAGGGCAAAAAATGGTTTAATAACGAACCTGCTAACACTAATTGAAGAATGTCCGATATCTTACCGATATAATAACCGGATACAAATTGGACGTATGCCGCGAATATAAAAGAAGCTGCCATTGCCACCACTCCCACACCCAACCAAAACCAGGACGAACTCCAAAGCAAAGTAATAGTAGTTTTAAAATCAATCAATTGGGGCGCAAGATAATAAACGGCAATAATCGAAATCACAAACAGAATTATTTGAGAGGCTTTTATTTTTATCTTGTATGGCTTGTCTTCTGACATATTTTTACCGTATTTAGTACTATTATATCTCACAAATACATCTTCTACTTAGCGATGTCGAATCATGCAATCAAGTTGCGCAGCAAACGTAAAACATGACGATAGTTTTGGAAAAAATAAATAAAATTAAATATTAGCAGGCCCGGGAAGATAATCCATTTTTCGGTCCAGCCCTCAGATTCAATTCTCCAAGCTTTAATAGGCGGAAAACCGATCCTGATAGGTATAGGTAACAGCCAAGGGACACCCTCTTTATTAAAAGAATCCGCAATCAAATGCGATACCATGCCGATAATAAACGCCCACCAGACGATATCGATGTTCACCGATTTCATGATAGGATGCAGGAATATCAGCAACCAATAGAACAAGAAACCGAACAAAGCCACGCCCAGCAGGGAATGGCTCAAAAAACGATGTCCTCCGACCAAATGATCAAATATATGACCAAAGAATTTGCCGATCGGTAAATTTCGCCAAAAAGGTGCTGTCGGCTGATCTATATCAGGTGCGATCCCGCCGATAAGATTTGCAAAAATCGCCAGTATTACGGTAGATAAACTAATCGCCTGAACAGGCAAGCTGACAAATGCAACACCAAGTGCAGTAATCGCAGCTAAATCATGTGTTCGGGCAATCATATTACTCTTAAGTTTATCAGAAAAACAATCATCTATACATTCGATGAATTGACGTGTTAATTTACTAATGTACCAAATTATGCTAAAATATAAGTAGTATATGAGGGTTGTGGAGGTGAATAAATTCAGGGAAGCCTTAGTCCGCTCTAGACCTATATTCTTATTATTAATTATTTTTTCAATTTTGATTATTTTTGCTGATAATGCATCGGATGCCTACTTTAGACACACGACTAACCGGACGAAGGGAACCGTGTCTAAACCCACCATGACAAATTCACAGAATACATCATCTTCTTCTTTGGAAACAAATTTGATCGATAACAACAACCTACACTGGCAAATGGCCGGAGTAGCGGCTATCAGTAACTCAAAATTAGAGGTATCAAGCACTGATTTGGCAATCGTAAACCAAGACGGCTCGTTCGGGCAAAATAACCCGCCGGTAAACTTGTACGGCACAAGGTACCAAGTCAGCGGCGATTTTTCAATCACGTATAAATTATCGAGCGTTAATAACGAAATCGGCCTGAGTTTATACGGCACGCCGCCGATTATCGAAGACGAAGTGCGTGTCGAACAGGGGACATTAGACATCGATCTGAACGGCAATATGTTAAGAATAAGAATCAGCGATCAAAAGGGTGGTTATCTGGCAGCTACGCAAAATATTGGCGTTACTGCGACGACGACTCCTTCGATAACCGTCACCGACCAATCCGGCGTGTTGTCGTTCAAATTTAACGGCCAGCCCGTCGGCGCTACTATGAGCGATCGTTCAATCTTTAAATCAGGCAAGGTCTGGTTGGGCATGGACGCACGCGTATCAGGCAGCAAATTTAACGTCGATCAACTGGCGATAACGGGGCTCAATGGTGGTAGTGTAACCGCCGTTGATACCCGTAGCCAAAATATCGTATCCGATCCTAGCGGCTTTGCCGCCTTGGCCCAAAAAAAGCGCAGCGTTTTTTTGATGGGCGCGGCCGTCGCGCTTGGCCCAATGGTCAGCGACAGCGGATACCTGAATTTACTGGGTAATTACAACGCCGTCACGACCGAAAACGCCGGTAAATTCCAAACCATTCATCCTTTGTCGGGTAATTCAGAAAAAGATTACAATTTTACCGAAATGGACGGCATCGTTGCAATGGCTCAAAAAGCAGGTATGAAAGTCCACGGCCACACATTGGTATTTGCCGAATCCAATCCGGCATGGGTCCAAGAGATCGCATCAAAAAGCCCTACTCAGCTTAAGGAGGTAATAGTCAATCACATTAAAACGGTTGTCGGGCACTACAAAGGCCAAGTCGCCAGTTGGGATGTCATTAACGAGCCGCTAGCCGATTATGATACTGCTCCCGGCCAATACGGCTTGCGCAAACATATCTGGTATAACGCTATAGGGCCTGATTATATCGCAATCGCTTTGCGGGCAGCTCACGAAGCCGACCCGAACGCGACGCTTTGGATTAATGAATTCGGTATGGAATCCGATGATGACCGTTTCGCAGACATGGTCAACCTAGTTACAAGGCTGAAAAATCAAGGTATTCCGCTGACCGGTGTCGGTTTTCAAACGCATATCGACGAAGGTGATACGGACGGCGCTGATGCTCACATCGACACGAATAAATTGCGCAGCCGTATGGTGACATTAAATCAACTGGGATTAAAAGTCAGAATATCTGAACTGGACATTACAAACGATACTGAATATGCGGTATTTTCCGACGTAATCAGCGTTTGTATACAGCAATCTAATTGCGAAGGTGTCACGATGTGGGGGATTACCGATAAATACAGCTCGTCGGGCGACCTTTCATCGAACGGAATATACTCAACCGGCTTTGGCCTGCCTTGGGATGAAGATTTGCAACCTTCACCAGCCGTCGCCGCAATTAAGAACGCCATTGAACAATAGAATAAAAGCATATATTTTTGCAAGGGCGCATAATAGACATTGTTAAGTTAAACTAAAGTTTTAGAGGAGAGAGTAGTCGCTTAAGCCGGAGATGGCGAACATAGTGAGCCATGGATCTAGAGAACTGTCCTCTATAGGCAAAAAGAGGGGTTTAAAAATGCCTTGTTTTTATCTGTCCAGAAATTGATTTAAATAATCCAGATATAAATCATTATTACTAATAGTATTATGCCCGGTATCTGGAATTATTTTAAATTCACATTTTTCGCCTAACGCATTTACTAATCTTTGAGTATTTGCGAGTGGTATGGTTGCATCATCTCCGGCCGCCAATGCCAAAACCGGAACTTTGATATCATTTACCCTCGATAGGGAATCGAACTTATTTTTCAAAAGAAATTGCACAGGTATCAACGGGTAATTGTTCTGTGCGATATTTGTCATACTGTCGTAAGGCGTAACGAGTATCATTCTGTCCACTTGTCTATTTTGTGCCAGATACACCGCAACGCCGGAACCAAGGCTTCGCCCGAACACAATAATTTTTTGATTATCAACATCTTTTCTAGCCTGCAGATAATCGTAAATCAAAAGCGAATCGTTAAATAAGCTTTTTTCGCTTGGGCTCCCCGAGCTAGACCCGTACCCGCGATAATTTATTAGTGCCCACGTCTTGTCGTTGATTTGATTCGCGGTACTGAACATATCGGAAACTTCCTCGGAATTACCACCGAAATATATTACAAGTGGGGCTTTTCCGAATTTTGTGCTTTTAATTAACCAGCCGTTAAGAACGTTGTCGTCCGGCGTTTTAATACTGATATCATCAACGTTACTGTATTGCTTGAAAATACTTGTCGTCTGTACATTTAACGGTTGTGGGTAAAATATGTATTTATCCTGGGTAAAATAAAGAAATAACGTAAACATGATGTACACCAAAGAAACAATAAAGATAGCGCACAAAAGTAGTAATTTGATTATTTTAGCTACCGTAACAATAATTGGTGTGGATTTTTTCATTTATGAAATTCTTATCGCTTTTGCAAATAATGACAGATTTATCAACTTTCCGGTTTCTTTGATTGCAAAATATATGACGGCGGCGATAGTAGTGTAAAGCCAATCGATTAACGATATTAATTCTAGACCCAATAGTTGATACATTACTAGAACGTATGTAATCAATAGGGTAATCAACAGATGTGGCAGCATTTTAGCAACTTATCCAATACAGCTCAAAGATCGGAGTATTTGTTTTTTCCATGATTATCTATGAACTGTCAGAAGCTCAATTCGGAAGAAATTTCAGATGACTCGGTCCCGTCGATATTCGTTGCATCCAGTGCGGCCGAAGCTTTGTCTAGATCGGAAGAATTATTGATAGTCTCTGGCACTTGAACGATACTGTCGGTCGTTCCATTAGTATTGCCCGAAATTGTATCCCATGCTTTCCAGGCAATAAAGCCTATGATAGCGACTATAACTACTATGACGACGGCTTCTATCAGCGTGAATCCTTTTTCTTTGCGACTCATGGCTATTGTACCTCCTCGGTAAATGGTGTTGGCGTAGGCTCATCCGTCGGGGTAGGAGTCTCGGTCGGAGTAGACGTAGGTGTTTCTGTCGGCGTCGGAGTGGGTGACTCGGCGTCAGTATCAGTGTCAGTACCACTAGTACTCTCGCCATTGGCATGCTTCACAACTAAAATCAAGTTCTTGACTGCGGTGCGGTAGGCTTTTAAGGCTTCGTGTCTTGAACTTACCGCTTCTTTGATGACGCCGCCCGGATTCGTACCATCTGCCGTAGAGCAATCAAACGTAATTTCGGCCGAAGCTTCGATGGCGGCAGCTGCTGCTGCGTAAGTATCGTTAGCGACAGTAACGGCGTCGTTGTAATCATCGCTTAACAGACTCTTATCCTCATAAAACTTTTCGACTTTTTCCTGGATTCTTCGGAAAACGGCCAACTGTTTATTGTTCTGAGTGGTAGCTTTGCTGAAAATATTGTTGATTTTTTGCTGGCGAGCTTCGCACGCACGCAACCTTCTGTCTTCAAGTCTAGTTTGGTTTCTTTCTCTTATTTCGGCAAGCCTTTCCTTGATTTCAGCTTTTCGATCTTCAAGTATAGTTTTCTCACGAGGTGTCAAGCCGGTGCGACCGCCATCCTCTGCCTTAGCGAGAGCATTGTTACCTAGTATCGTAACGCCTACTACGGCGAAGAATACCACAGATAGTAATAATTTCTTTTTAACCATATTACAAATCCTTTTTATTAATTTACCTAGGCCACATTATAGCACAAGCGAAAAGGTAATTTCACCAAAGACTCCGCGTTTCTACAGATAGAATCCGGCCAAAAACATATTGAAGCATAAAACAAATCAGACTGATACATAATAACAGCACGCTGACATACATTGCCGCGTAATAATCAACGAATTGTTCCTGCAAAAATTTTGACGTAGCAGAGCCTGCGAAGGGGACTGCTATTAAAAACATTTTTAGAATCAAGACCAAGCGCGACGTTAGAACCAGGCGACGTTTTTTCGTATCTTTTATGTGCCCGGCCTTAATTATTATCGGAACAACACTCTTTGCAGTCTCTTGGACGGCGGCCTTGCCAGTTTTCACTATGGCAGCCGGCATAGCAACAAGGTTATATATTGCCAACGATACCGTTAGTACGACGATTACAGCCGCAATAATAATAAATATTAAATTGGACTCCAGATCAAAACTTGCTAATGGCCGAGCAGACGTACTCTCGGAGTTCTGACCTAAAAAAGAAACGACCGCCTTGATCAAACTGAAACTTAGCAGTAACATCCAGGCCCATTGCAGCGAACAGACAAAATAACCTATGGCTCCGAAAAAATTCGCAAACTTCCTTTTACGGTTATTTGTATCTTTTTTGTTCATAGATTTACAATACTAAACGCTAGCATTATTAACAATACAAGCGGTCAATAGGAAAACACTATCACCGTCACCACGCACGCCAGAATTACGATATCGCCAATACCTCTTTTGACAGTAATTTTTTCCTTCAAAAACGCCCTCGAAAGAATAATAACGATTACTGGGCTAAGCAGGAAAATAAGCGAGCTGTTGACTATTCCTATAGTGCCTATTGCGATAAGTTTGGCAATATTTTCAGCACAAGTCACCAGGCTGTTAAATAGAATTTTGCCGGCGTCTTTGTTTTTAACTTTATCTACTTTAATGCTCGTAAATACCAAGAAAAATATCACGGCAATAAAAGCCGTCCTCATGCCATAAAGACTGACTGCATTCGTGACGTCTAAAAGATATTTTATTAATATCGCCTCGATTGCGTAGACGATGTCGAATGCAACTAGTCTCCACGAATACTTGTCAAAGTCCAGCTTGCCTTTGTCTGATCTGGAAACCAACAGTGCGATCGTTGCGACGGCCGAAACCGCTAACAGAAACAGATTTCGTTCATCTGGGAACAGCAACATGGCAAGAACGATAGTAGTAGGTGTTACGAGTATGGTTATCGGTTCGATTTCGCACAGATTTTTTTTACGAAGCGTCGAGAAAAATAAAAGGTTTTGTATCACGCCGACGACAACCAGAGCCCCGAACAGCAGAATATATTTCCACGAAAAAATATCAGTAGTAAAAGAGCCCCAAACAAACACAGGCACCAGCATGATTACTGCAACGAACAACATCTGAAGTTTCATCAGAATCAGACCGGACATGTTTTTTTGACTCGATATAATTTTACCGAGAAAGACTCCGGTTGCGTTACATATTGTGTTTATAATTGCCGCAAGCATAATATTTTTTTGTGTTAAACGTAAACGTTTTGACTACAGGCTAAATTATATCAAATTAAAGCGCGAAAGTAACCTAATTCTATATAGGTTATTTGAAGTTATAATAGAAATATTGGAGGTGATTATGGGCAAGGAAGTAATTAGTAAGTTCAAGGACAAGCCGATTAATAAAAGTACTTGGATAGGAATGTGGTTAGGGTTGGCGTCAATCCTTGCGTTCCCGCTTCTTGGCATAAATGCCAAATTCCTCAGACCAATACTGGGTGATGTCGTCGGAGAAGGTACTGGTTCAATCGTAACCGCCGTATTTGCATTTCTATGCATCATGCTAATAGTCATCGGATTCATCGCCAATCTAAGATCATATCGAAGAGGCGAAAGGTCATGGGTAATGTGGCTAGGTTTCGTACCGTCGATTCTGGTAGGGACATTGTTTGCGATTATGCTCGGCGCAGAAATATTTGAAGCAATCAGGTCCGCCATAACCGGCGAGCCGATGAGATACTAACGATACGCTATTCCGGCTACAGTAATAAAACAGATAGCAAAACCAATTAATACCAAACCAAAAATAAAGTCTGATATTTTCTTGCACCCGCCGTATCGTTTAGTTACCGGTCTTGCGTATATAAAATACATGCCGAGCGCGGCTATAAACATGGAAAATACAAACAATACGGTTTTTATCCAAAAATAGTCCAAATCAAAAGCCAATCTCATCAAATAAACGGCGACGAAGCTGATCGGAAATCCAAGAATCGAATAGAAAAGCGGATGATCAAAATCAATCGGCTCGTAAGTCTGTTTGACCGTTAATTTACCGCCTATTCGCTGTATTAGCTCGTCTTTGAACTTTTCAAAATCAACCAGACCGTTGATAAATAGATTACTGCCATTGCGAAGCACGATATACATTTCGCGGATTGTTGCCTTGGTCGTCCATTTGATTCTGATTTTATCGATGTCAGTAATCAAATAACTTTCCTCACCGTGGCTGGTATGCCTTTTCAACCATTGATCCGAGATAATGGTCTTGGTAGTTAGCAACTGGTCAAAGAACCTGTCAAATAACAAATATGTCAGCAGAAAAACCAGGCCGATAATTATATACCCTGCAGTAGAAACCGGGAAACTGAAAAACCACGACGCCAAAATAAAACCTATCATCAAACTGACCGACAACGTAGCAAAGGCCGTTTTACGGCGGTTCATTTCGCTTTTTGAAGTTTTGAATGTAATCATAACCTATAGTCTTTCCTAGCAAGTCGGCTTGGTCGAAGCGCAAACCGTTCCGCCGTCGCCCTGCCAATCGCTCAACCCACCAAGGTTAATTACGTTTTTATAACCGGCTTTTTCCAGCGAGATTTTAGCCGTAGTAGCACGTTTGCCGGTGCGGCAATAGACATACACCGGCTTGTTTTTACTGATTTTAGATAATTTATTTTCCAAAATCTCGCCTAGCGGTACGTTAATGGCACCGTTGGCATGACTGGTAGAATATTCCGACGGCTCTCGAACATCAATCAGCTGCACGTCACCGTCTGCGATTTTTGCACTCAACGTTTTTTCACCGCCGGTCAAAAACGAAATGCCGATTATCAGCAAAGCAATAGCAGTCAGGATTATCGAAAATCTTTTCATATGCCAGACTTCATTACGATTAAATTATATCATATAGAATTTTTTGTCGTTACCAAATAATTATCAAGGTTTGAAATAAATATCTCTTATCAGATGTATTTATTATATGGGGCTCAAGCAGGAGATTATTTTTATCTAATCAATGAGATAATGGATATAGACGATGACGAATAAACCAAGTACAGATGAGGATATCGTGGCCAAAATAATTGGCGGGGATATTGATGATTACGGAGAACTGATGAGCAGGTACGAGCAAAAGCTGCTTAGATATGTCATATATCTGACTCGCGAGCAGATATCCGCAGCGGATGTCGTCCAAGACACTTTTATCAAGACGTACCAAAACCTAAAGGGCTTTAACCCGAAATATAAATTCTCTTCATGGATATACCGGATTGCCCATAATGAAGCTATGAACGCTATCAAGAAAGAGCGACATATAAACCGGAATGTCGAAATCGAAAATATCAGTGAAACGAACCACGAATCGGATATAATCAGCAAAATAGATCAAAAGATTTTAAATACCAACCTTAAAATATGCCTAGATGACTTGGACAACAAATATCGCGAGATTCTGATGCTGCAATATTTCGAAAATATGAAATATTCAGAAATATCCGATGTACTAAGAATACCCATCGCAACCGTCGGCGTCAGATCCGCGCGTGCAAAAGCTAAATTAAAACGAATATGCGAACAGAAAGGAGTGAAATTATGAGCGAAGAAAAGAGCAGCATTTCGAACGATGTCATGGAAAGAATAAAAAAAGGCGAGATACATATGCGTCCGGCCGTATATTTTAGCCTGCTGTCGGTGTCGACGATTATCGCCGGCATATTCGCCGGCATCGCAATGGCGTATCTTTCGAGCATCGTTTTTTTCTGGATAAAAACGCTTGGCGTTAGCTCCAAGGCCTACGGTTTGCGTCGTAATTTAGCCGAGACGATTGCTTCTTTCCCTTGGTGGACCGTAATAATATTCTGCGTTCTGACAGCGATGACAGTGTTTCTAGTTCGCCGATATGGTCATGCCTACAAGCATAAAACTAGATACATCGTACTGATAATAATTGCCGTTGCGGTTATTGCCGGTTTTGTCATGTCAAACTTTGGCATAGGGGGCTTAAAACATTCGGGTCGGAACGGTCAAGACACTTTTCAAAAAGGCCCTTGGTGGCAAGATAAATGAAATAAATTGTACGGCCCGATTGTAATACATATGCAAACCAAAGTAATAATAAGGAGATTGCATATGAACAAGAAATTAATTTTAGGAACGGTCGTAGGCATAGCCGTGGCAGGAGCAGTAGCTTCCACGCCCTTGATGGCTTTTGCGCAAACGTCTCAAAATCAGGCACGGAGCGGTCAGAATGGTAGCAGTTCCGGCAATGGGCTTGAAATAAGGGCTAAGGCTATTGACATGACGACCGAGCAACTCAAAGAACAGCTGCAGACAAAAACGATGTCACAGGTCGTTTCCGATCAAGGCATGACCACCGAACAATTCCAAGAGCAGGTCAGGGAAGCCGCTAATAATCGCTGGCAAGAAATGGGGCTGAGTGATGAAGAAATTCAAGAAAGAACCGAAACACAGCAGGAACGCCAGGCAAACTGCGACGGCAGTGGCTCCGCACAGAACCAATACGGCAACAGAAACGGTCAAAACTCATAATATAGCTTGATTTAGACGGGGATGATTATCCCAATCCCAAGTTATAGAAAAATCTCAGGCATAAAAACCTGAGATTTTTCGCATACTGGGCAGATACTACTGCTCGGCATACCATCTGGCGAATTTGTACCAGATATTTTCTTCATTGAATATATAATAACGGGGTTTTTACGGAGGTTTATAAATTATAAATTTATCAGGACCGTTGCTTCGTTTTCACCGACGTATACCAAACCGCCGTTTATGGTCGCCAACTGTTGGGTTTCATGTTCGTTCCTGATTGATACTTCGCCTGGGCCAAGTTTCATAATCATAGGGGTATGATGGGCGAGTATCGCGATTGTCTCTTTTTCGGCCGGCACAAACAATACGGTGCATTCGCCCCAATACACGATACCACTCTCTTGGACTACGTTTATTGTGAAGGTTTCGCTGTCTTTTGCCATTCAGCCTCCACTTCGTCAATCGTGCCTTTCAAATAAAAGTAATCCTCAGGAATTTCATCCAGTTTTCCGCTGACAATCTTTTTAGCGCCGATAATCGTCTGCTCCAAAGGTACGTATACACCGCTGATGCCATTGTATTTCTCGGATGAGAAAAAGGGTTGCGTGAAAAATTTTATTAATTTTCCAGCCCTGTCCACCGTAGTGCGATCCTCTTCGGATAGCTCGTCCTTGCCTAACACCGATATGATGCTCTTAAGCTCTTCGTTTCGTTCGAGAATTTTACGAGCCGCACGGACCGCATCAAAGTGATTATCGCCAATATGCAGTCTATCTATCAAAATCGAAGTCGAAGACAAATTGTCAATTGCTGGATAGATTCGTTTTTTTGCCAAGTCCCTAGAGATAATAACGCTCGCATCGAGTTTGCTGAGAATCGTTTCGACAGCCGGATCATTGAAGTCATCTGCAGGCACATATACTGCCTGGGCGGACGTAATCGCACCTTTATTAGTCGAGGCGATACGCTCTTCGATCTGACCAATTTCCTGACCCAAGGTTGGCTGATATCCGGTGTCGGACGGAAGCCTGCCGAGAATAGTTGAAATTTCGTTCCCAGCCTGCGCATAACGGAATACGTTGTCGATAAACAACAGGACGTCTTTTTCAAAAGTGTCGCGAAGATACTCAGCCACCGTAAGACCGGCATGAGCTGCCCGAAAGCGAACTCCCGGCGTCTCGTTCATCTGGCCGAAAATCAGCGAAATATTATCAAGCAGCTTTTTTTCGCGCAATTCTTCGATGAGCTCGTGCCCCTCGCGCGTACGCTCACCAACACCGATAAATACAGACAGACCTTGCATAGCACTAACAATGTTATGTATCAACTCGGTAATAATTATCGTTTTCCCGACACCAGCACCTCCGAACAGACCGATTTTGCCGCCCTTAGGGAAGGGTGCGAAGAAATCGATGGCTTTGATGCCGGTTTCATATATTTCTAGTTTTTCGTTGACCTCGAAATAACTAGGTGGGTTTTGAAAAATCGGGCGCCATTCTTCGGCCGTAATTTCGCCCTTGTTGTCAAGCGGTCTGCCAAAAGTATTCAGTACGCGCCCCAGAATGTCACGGCCGACTGGAATACTGACAGGAGCTTGAGTGTCAATAACCTCCATTCCATACTGGACAGTTTCAGTCGAGCTTAGGGCCATACATCTAACCGTCTTGTCCTCGGCGTATTCAACTACTTCCATATATAGGCTAAGCGGCGCAATTATCAGTGCTCGTCCCAGCGGCGGAACAAGGCCGTTGAATTGGACATCGATAATCGGGCCTACAGCCCTGACTACTCGACCTTTGTTTTGTTTTGCATTCTGATCCATCTTATACGTCTCCAAAACCCTTCTTTTTAAACTTGGAACCGTATAGTTCGCGCAATTTGGAATCAATCAGTTCACGGCGAGCGCGATTGTAGTTTATTTTGATTGTTTCTACTTCACGTTTCGCATTGTCATGACCGCTCCGCATCGCGACCATTTGGGCGGCGCTATAGGCAAGCATGGCTTCGGCAAAATAATGGTGCACAGTCAAACCTACGACGGCTTCATTCAGATAATTTGAGATTATTTGAGGACTTGGCTCAACGATAAAACGCTTCGCGTCAATAGTTGGTAAGCTCCCATTTTGGGCCGCTGAACCGGCCTCTTTTATCTCTTTCGACTCTTCATTGATTGAAAAGGATGCAGTATCGACTGTCTGGCGCGATAAACTGTCGAATTTCGGATAGACGATAATGACTTTGGCATAATTTGCGACGACTCTATATATCGGCTGTATATCGGCTAGAAGCGCATTTTTTGGAGCTGAGAAAAAATGAATTACGTGATCACTGCTGTCACGAAAGCGCCCATGAGCCATTTTTCCTGCGACAAGCATATCTGCATCATGCGCTTTTTGAATCGCCCTGGCTTTGTCAATAACTAAATTCAATAAATTTCCTGGCATGCCCCAATCGATTCCGATTGTCACTACCAAGCATTTATGAACGACTTCCGGCGGCGGCGGAGCCAATTGCTTCAATACGGCATTTATTCGCCACACTTCCAAAAAGAATTGCCGGCTTCCTAATATATTAGTTTTCATATGCGCGATAGTACGTGCTGCAGTTTGTTCAAGCATGTCCGTGATGTCTTCAAGATCTCTCATGGTTTGTATATCTTTTTTTAGAGAATCAATTTTTTTCACTTCAGAATCTCCTTGTTTGTTCCGATAATTCCGCCGAGAGTCTCAAGCTCAGCGACCAGCCGTTTCGCTTTTTCAACCGGCTTTATCGTACCAGGATCTTTCATGAAATTATTAATGCATTCTTTCAATACGACCTCGGCATGATCGTACGGCATTGCTAGCACCGAACTATTGAGCAGGCTTTTGCATGGTTCTTTTCTAATAAAAGCGAGTAGCTGCTTGATAAGTTCATTCATCTGCAATTCGTCCCATTTCTTGGCTTCTTTCGACACGACAAAATACATCAGAACGCATTGTTCGATGCTTGAATAACAGTCGTCATGCCCCTGCTGGAATATGGCATGAGCGCGCATTCCCATCTCATACGCCGCCAATGATTCTGGAGCCAGCTCGCTGCCAAACGACATAAACCTTGCGACCTCTTCGTATTGAATGATAATACTTTTAAGTTTTTCCGACAATGCACGCACCAAAGGCGCTTGAGCACGGCCTCCGATACGAGAAACTGAGAACCCGCTATCTACTGGCGGCTGACTTCCCTGATTCAACAGCGTCCTACGAAACAGTACATGACCGTCCGTAATCGACATTAAATTCGTCGTGATGTAATCGGTCGCTTCCTCTGATTGAGTTTCGACAAGCGGCAGAGCAGTAATAGTGCCGCCCCCGACCAACTCATTAAATGCACCTGATCTTTCAAGAAGTCTTGAATGAAGATAAAATACGTCGCCCGGATAAGCTTCACGGCTGGCCGGTCTTTCGAGCAGCAAAGACATTTGCCGATATACTTTGGCATGACGAGTCAAGTCGTCAAACACAATCAATACGTCTTTACCCCGCGACGAAAACCACTCAGCAATAGTCATCCCTACCATTGGGGCGATGTAATTCAAAGTAGCTGATTCAGCCGTACGGCCTATCACCACCACCGTTTTATCTAATCCGCCTTGTTTGTGAAGACGTTCGACACGGCGTTTCGCGGAAGCGGTCTCGGCATCAATTGCAACATATATGCAAATCAGCCCGGTATTTAGACGAACTTGGTTGCATATTATATCAACGGCCAACTCATTCTGACCCGCTTTTTTCTCGCCTAAAATCAATTCCCTTTGCCCAAGTCCTATCGGAATTTGCGAATCAATTGTCAAAAAACCGGTGAATAACGGGCGGTCGATATTAGTACGTTGATAAACAGGACGAGCCATAGCCTCAATCGGAAATGAAGAATTCTGCGGAATTTCAATTTCACCCAAACCGTCAAGCGGCGTTCCAATCGGATCAACCACTCGCCCTAATAAATTCTCTCCGATATTAACTGTCATTCTTTCGGCTGCGACCCGAGCAAGGTCACCCTTCTTAATCTGGGCATAGCTATTTAGTATCGCAATTTCCGCGTTTGAATGCTTGAAACCTAGCACCATGCCCATTGCACCGGACGAAAATGAGACTACATTGCCAAGACCGATATTTTTTATGCCGCTAACAATGCAGATACCGCTCCTGACTAGCTCGACTTTGCCAACATTATCCACGGCTCGCTCCTTGGCTTTGACGTTGCTGCCTGAGCACTTCATATAGATGCGGCTTGATTTTTGTAACCATCGTTGATTTTAGACTGTAATCGACAGTCTTCGTTCCATCATTGATGACAAAACCGGCTACAAGTGAAGGATTAGTCTCAAAAATTATCCTCGCTGGGGCAGGGTAGAGCAGCCTCAAGCGCAACAGCAGATTATTTTGCGCTTCTTCTGAAAGTAACACTGGAGTTAAGAATCGTATCTCTTTAACTAGCTTGTATTGTTGTATGCAGAAATTCAAGAATAATTGACCCGTTCTGTCTGCAACGATACGCAACATTCTTCGCTCCGCCAGCTTGTGAACAAAATTTAACATAGAATCCGATATTTCGCCTTCGAATAGTATGTCTATGTCCTCGGGAGACACTTGATAGTTATTCTGCTCGTTAGAATGTAGACCGCTGAAACTTATCCTTTCAATAACGACCTGCAGTTCGGTTAGAACTTGCCCGATTGACAGGCTACCCGTCTCTGAATCAAGAGCACCGAATATCCCTAACACTATCTGCCTAGACTCAGGTTCGGTTCTCATTAATATACTCTTCCAATAATTTATTTATCAAATCTCTGTGTTGATCGACGGAATAGGTTTCTTTGATATATTGTTCCATGACCCATTGAATGGTGTCCGCCGATTGACCAAGCGCCCGGCTTACATAAGTAACGGTTTCAGTCTGGGCCGCCGTTAATATGCGGCGCGCGTCATCTCTTGCCTTAACTACGACGGCTCCGGCTTCGCCATGAGCTTTTTCAAAAGTTTGTTCCATAACGGTACCGGCGTCGTTCAAAGCAGAGGCAGTCCCGTCACGCACTATCTTTGTATACAATTTCTGGAACTGTCCGTTGGTATCGATGATTTTTTCAGCCGCTTCATCAAAGTATTTCTTTGCATCTTCTCTTATGACATAGCCTAGTTTTGCTATCGCTGAGTTCAATCGGTTAACCATGATATACAGTCTGATTATCAATATCAAAAGAACAAACGCCACCACGCCAAACAGAACTATCACCACCC